>CAKOKR010000004.1 GCA_934095965.1 uncultured Bacilli bacterium | reverse complement strand
AACTGGGCGTAATTCAAAACCACAAACAGAACATCTCATAGTTACTTCACTACGATTTTCCTTTTTTGCCATAATTTTTCCTCCTTTTATAAATTGCATCTTTTATAATTATACCAAAATTCTAACATTTTTCAACTATATTAGATTAATTTCAATGATTTTTTTGCAAATTTTAGTAATTATTACTTAAAAATGTCACTAATTCTTTGGTAATTTTACTTGCACCAAAGTAAAATGCATCTGTTTTACCATTTTTATGTGAGACATTTGGAGTTATAACAACAATGCTAAATTTAGGATTATCTGCTGGATAAAAACCTGTGAATGTCGAAGAAATTGTGGCTGTATCAACAATTTCATCATTATTGGTATCTAAAAATGATTCACTTGTTCCAGTTTTACCTGCAAAATTTAATCCTTGAGGTACATAAAACTTACCTGTTCCTTCACTTAAAACTAGTTTCATTCCTTCTTTTATTCTATTTAGTGATTCTTTATCTAAATCGACATTATTTAATACTTCACTTTTATTTTCTAACAAAGTTTCTTCCTCACTTTTTATTTCTTGCATTAAACTTAGTTTTATTCTTTTACCTGTTGCAACACTATTTATATATTGTAAGACTTCGATCGGAGTATAAGTATCATACTGGCCAATTGATAGGTTAAGAAGCAAATCATCGGCGATAGTTTTTCCCATTATACCTGTTTGTTCATTTGGTAAGTCAATACCAGTTTTAACACCAAGGCCAAAACTTGATAACATCTCACGATATTTTTTAAAGTGTTCTTTGGTTGCATTAAGTTTCATGTTCGGAGTGTATGTATTACCCGTTAATTTGATAGCAATCATATACTGATAATAATTTGATGAATTTGATAACGCTGTTAAATCATTTACTTTACCCAATTTTTTAAAACTACATTTTTGGGGAACAAATAATAATTTAACGCATGAATCATTAATATATTTTCCAGGTTCAATTAATTTATATTTGTAACCAACTGCGATAGTTGCTCCTTTTACTGCACTACCTATTGTATATGATTTATTGATATTATTTAGACTTATGTCACTGAAAGTATTATCATCATTTAGGCGAATTCCAGATATTGCTTTGATACTTCCAGTTAATGGATCACTTACCAAGGCATAACTATCTTTGTAATATTCAGTATTACCATATTTTTTAGCAAGAATTAACTTATCTTTTAAAATTTCTTCAGTTTTTATTTGCATATCTATATCTATTGATAATATTAAGTCATTTCCTTTTTGTTCTTCTTCAAGTAAGGTTAATGTGTAATCACTTCCAACTTTGTATTTTGCTTTTTTACCACGTAGGTAATCTTCGTAAACATTTTCCAAATAACTTATACCTACGGTGTCTGTTAATTCATAATCTTTAGTTAAATAATATTCTTTAGTTTCTTTGGTAATGCTTCCGATTCTTCCAAATATATTTTTTAAAGTATCACCATATAAATAAATTCTATCCCACGATAATTCACCGGTGATACCTGGTATTTTACTTTCAATTATTTTAGCATATTCTTCTTCAGTTAAATTAGATGCTATTTTCTTTTTACTATAGATGTAGCCTTTGTTCATGAGGGCATATATGTGTGCTTGAGTCTTTTCTTTACTACTGTAATTTAACATATCATCAGTTATTCTTGCTCTTTTTTTTATATCTATTTCTTCCTTGGTTATTTTTCTTTCTTCAAAAAGTTTATATTCTTCATCCGTTATTAAGTACTTTCCACCATTATTATTTATAAGATAATATTCTTTTAATTCATCAATGGTTGCCTCATCAACACTTAAAATATTTGCAAGTAACCCCGCAATTTCCAATTCTTTAGATTTTGTTATTCCCTTTATTTTGTTGTAGTAAATTGTTTTAATACCAATGTTATCCACTAAAACTTTACCATTACAATCTAGTATCCTTCCTCGCGGTGCACTAATTCCATAAACATAAATATTTGTTTTTTCATCTAATAATTTAGTGTAATATTCCTTATTTTTTAAAATACTTACTAATTTAAAACTACATATAATAAAAAATGCTATTAATAATCCATATATAACTTTCTTTTTCATATTTTTAGTATTGCTTTTTTAATTAATTTCATACAATATATTAAGGTGATTATATGTTTAATATTGTAAGTATGTATATAAATAAGTTAACTAAAGATGATGTAAATAATTTTGCTTTAAAAAAAGGAGCTAATTTAAGTAATGAAGAACTTGATTTTACTTACCTTTTTATAAAAAAGAATTGGAAAGATGTTTTAAAGAATCCAAGTATTTTTGATATCGATAGATATAAGGGACATTATAGTAATGAAAATTTTTTAAAAATAAAACAAGTATTCAATGAATACTTGCAAAAGTTTGGTTCTAATTTTAAATAGTTTTTACATCTTCATATAAGTTAGGGTTAAACTTTTTAGTTAAAATCATCTCTATTTCTAATTTATATGGCGGATATTCTTCGATGTAAGGTGTTTCTAATATTTTAGGAACATTTTTTAATTTTTCATTATATAAAACATTTATTAAATTATCAAAACCAATTGTGCCATAACCAATATTAGCATGTCTATCTTTATGACTTCCAATTTCATTTTTGCTATCATTAATATGAATACATTTTATTTTATCAAGACCAATAAGTTTATCAAATAAATTTAGATATTCATCAAAGTTTTTAATATCTATACCTGAGTCATTTAAATGACATGTATCAAGACAAATACCAACTTTATCTTTTAAAATAATTTTATCTAGAATAGTTTTTAACTCATTCATAGTTTTACCACATTCAGTTCCTTTTCCTGCCATTGTTTCAAGTAGAATCATTGGTTTTGTATTTTCATCAATTATTAAGTTGATGGCACTTGCTATGTTATCTAGAGCAACTTCTCTATCCATTTTTAGGCTATTTCCTGGGTGCACTACGATATAATTTACTTTCATTTTTGTTATTCTTGCTATTTCATTTTTTAAAAATGAACATGAGAAATTCCATGATGCTTCATTTTCTCTGTTTGCTAAATTTATTATGTATGGTGCATGACATATAACATTATTTATATCAATGTTATTTTCTTTCATGTATTCTAAAGCTTCTTTGGTTTTATTATCATCAATTTCTTTTCTTATTGTATTTTGAGGTGCTCCGGTGTAAAACATAAATGTGTTTGCACCGAAACTTTTTGCTTGTTTAGCACTTCCAAGTAATTGTTCAGCACCAAAACTTACATGTGAACCTATTATCATTTTATTCCTTCTTTCTCTATTTTTTTAGACCATGTTTTTACCATTTCATATTTGATGAATTCAATCATAATATTAATATCTTCTTCTTTATCATATTTTTCTAATGCTTTATAGTATGCTTCTTTATCTTCATCATAAATAATTAAAGGAGGTAAATCATTAATCATAAGAATATAATTTAATAGTGTTCTTCCTACTCTGCCATTACCATCAGCAAATGGATGAATGTTTTCAAATACATTATGAAAATAAACTGCCACTTTAATTATTGTTTCTGGATTGTTGCTTTTAATACTATTTACTTCATCAATAAGTGATTTAATATCTTCTTCAACTTTATCTGGAGTACTTCCAATTTCAAGAATACCTGTTACATAATCATGTTTTTTATATTCTCCTGGTCTTTCTTCATTTTTGATGTATCTTCTTTCATCATATGTACCTTTTGTTAATGTTTTATGAATATGTTTTACTAGATTTTCACTTAACTTTTCTTTATTTATTATTTTATCAAGTAAATAATCATAACAATCTTTTTGATTACTTATTTCAAATAAAGTTTTTAGGTTACCTGTGAAATTTATTACTTTGCCATTTTCAAATATCTCTCTGGTATTGTGATAAGTTATTTCCTCATTCTCAATAGCACCAGAGTTATATGCAAATAGAATTCTAAAGTTATCTAATGTTTGTTCTAAAACTTCTTTAGAATTAATATTTAGTTTTTTCCAATAGTTAATTACATCATTATATGTTATATTCATAATATTTTTCCTTTCATAGACAAGATAATTATATCATACTTTTTGAAGTTTTTAGAAAAAAATGAGAAGGTTAACTCTCAAGTATGTTTAATTTACCCGATAAGGATCTGTTGATGTTCCGAACCAACCTGTGTATTGTGAAATAATATACGTTGCTAATGTATGTTGTTTATCAAAATATACATAACACTTTTTTATTTATATTATCCCATGATAACTTTCCCCTATTTTCACATCTTGATGTAGTCATTACATAGTTTTCACTTTCTGCATCAGTCTCTAACATCATACTTAGCAAATTTTCTTGTTTTATTGATTTTGAGTTTGTTTCAGTTATCTTTTCTTTTGATGAAAAATAATTTTTCTGTATTTAAAATAAAGCACTTATCATTAGCAAAGATACAGTAATAATTATAATTTTTTTATTTAGACCTCTTTATATTCTTAAAACATACAATATGTTCGTTTTATTAACAAAATTATGCCAACATATTGTAAGTTTGTAAAGAGGTGGAAAGATGAAAATTAAAGCTAATGATTATCGTGCTAACGAAGTAATCAAAATTATCTGGGAATGGTCAGGTAAAACACAAGAAGAATTTGGTAAAGAAATCAATCGAAGTAAAAATGCTATTCAATTTTATGAATACGGTCAAAGAAATTATGATTTTGAGTTACTACTTACAATTGCTAAAAAAGAAGGTTTAGAAATAACTATTGAAAAGAAGTAATAAAAAGTGCAAAATTACCAAAATTAGTTATTGATAAAACTTTTTAAATCTATTATAATATTTATAAACAAGTGTTTGGAGGATAATATGGAAGAAATGTATGTAAAAAGAAATATTATGTGTATTGATTTAAAAAGTTTTTTTGCATCTTGTGAATGTGTTGAACGTGGGCTTGATCCTTTTAAAGTGCCTTTAGTGGTTGCTAATAAAACTCAAGGAAATGGAGCAATTACTTTAGCGGTTACTCCAGCTTTAAAAAATCAAGGAGTTCCCTCACGAGTTAGACTTTTTGATATACCTAAAAATATTAAGTATGAAATTGTACCTCCGAGAATGAAATTATATATAAGTAAAAGTAAAGAAGTTGTAAGTATATATCTAGATTATGTATCTGTTGAAGATTTACATATTTATTCTATCGATGAATGTTTTTTAGATGTAACTGATTATTTAGCATTTTATAAAAAAAGTGATTATGAACTTGCGGAAGAAATATTAAAAACAATTGAAAAGAAAACTGGACTTACTGCTACATGTGGAATTGGACCGAATATGTTACTTGCAAAAGTTGCAATGGATACAGAAGCTAAAAAATATAAAAATGGTATTGCTAAATGGACTTATGATGATATACCTGAAAAATTATGGACAATAAAGCCTCTTTCTAAAATGTGGGGTATTGGTCCTAGAATGGAAAAGAATTTAAATATATTAAATATATATTCTGTTGGGGAACTTGCTCATGCAGATAAGAATATGTTAAAAGATAAATTCGGAGTAATGGGTCTTGAATTATGGAATCATGCAAATGGAATAGATTTAAGTAAAATATCTGATTTTAAAATACAACCTAAAGATAAATCTTATAGTCATTCACAAGTATTATTTAAAGATTATGATGGTAATAATGTAAAATTAATTATTACAGAAATGGTAGATGTTTTAGCTTCTAGGTTAAGAGTTGGTAAAAAAATGACTAGTGTTATTGGTTTTGGTTTGGGTTATTCTAAAAATGTTCAAGGTGGTTTTTATCACTCAATTAAATTAGATAGTCCAACTGATAGTACTAAAGAAATTACTAATATTTGTTTTCTAATACTAGATAGATATTATAATAATTTACCTATTAGAAAGGTAAGTATATCTTGTGGGGGATTAACTAAAAAAACTGGTATTCAACTTAATTTATTTGAATCAACTGAAGAAAAAGAAGAAGAAGTTAAAATAAATGATGCAATTGATAATATTAAAGTCAAATTTGGAAAGAATAGTATTGTAAAAGCAAGTAGTCTTTTAGAAGATTCAACAGAAATTGAAAGAAATAAAAAGATTGGAGGACATCATGAATAAAGATCGTGGTATGATTAAATGGTTACCTTTTAATTCATTAGTTAGTAATAAAGAAGTTATATATTCTTTAGTTCATGAAAAAGAAAAACAAACAAAACCTGTATTAAGTTCAGATGAAATAACAAAAATAGAAAATAAAATAATTGATGCTTATTATATGAAAACTATGGTTATTATTACCTATTTTAAAGGTGGTTATATTTATAAAGAAAAAGGAATTATAAAAAAAATAGACAATGTTTCTAAATTTGTCTATTTAAATAATTTAAAACTTTTATTTAATCAAATTATCGGAGTAACTGATACAAAATAATAATTGTTATCACTACTCTTTTTATATGTCCATTTGTATTCTTTTAAACTTTCTGTATTTGTAAAATTTTCTGTTACATTATAAGAAGTAATAATTTCATTTGATAATGCATTTGAATATATATTATATACTTCATCAGACTTTACAACATAACCGAAGTATTCATAAATATATAAATAATTATCTTCAGTTTCAGCTTTTTTAATACCTTTTATAACAAAGTTATCACTTTCTAAACATGCTAATGTTGGTCTTACAACTGTACTTAAATCTTCATTAAATATTAAAAGTGATGCATTTTTTATTTCTTCATTAGATACTTCTTTATCTAAGTTATCACAGTTAATACCTAAGTAATTTAATACTATACTTAATTTATCGGTTAAAGACATTGTTTCTTTTTTTACTTCATTAGTTGCATATATTGTATTAAATAAATTATTTAATACATTTTTATTTGTAACATCTATTTTTTTATAGCTTTGTGTTACAATTATTGAATCTTTTTCTACTTCTTTTAAATTTTCTTTATTATCATTAGTTGTTTCTTTAGATGGATGTCCTTCGTTATAGTATTTAAATCCAATATAAAATGGTTTAAATGTTCGATATGCAAATAACAAAACTAAAATGGATATAATAATTGTACCAATTTGTTCTTTAGATAATTTTCCTTTCTTAGTTGTTTTACTATTTTTTTCTTCTTGTTTTAAGAATGGAAATGTTTCTTCCACTTCTTGCAATAATGGTTTATTTTCATTCATCACTAATCACCCTATCATTATAATACCACAAATTTTCAAAATTAAAAAGTATATTTTAACTTCTTCTGTTAATACTTACTAATTCTATGTCATCTGTAAGTTGTTTTATTCTTTCAATTATTCTTCTTGCTTTAACTTTGTCTTCACTATCTTTAGTAATAGATAAGTGTTGTTCTAATTCATCTATTGTAAGATTTGATGTGAAAAATGTTGTTAATTTATTATTCATTCTATATTGTAAAATGGTTCCAAGAATTTCATCTCTTCCCCAGGAAGTTACATTTTCTGCTCCGATATCATCAATAAGTAAGATATCTATATTTTGTAAGTAATTTAATTTATCTTCCACTAAAGAAAAATCTTCTTTCATATTTCTTAGTAATTCTGGAAAGTATACTATTTCTATTTTAGCATGTTTTTTATTTACTAGTTCATTTAATAGCGATGCAATTAAAAATGTTTTTCCACTTCCAAATGAACCATGCAAATATAATCCTTTTAAAGTATTTACTTGTTCATACTTATCATAAAAATCCTTTAGCCACTTAATTACTTTGATTCTATTTTTATCATTAATATCTATATCTTTCATTCTAGCACTAGCTATTTCATTTAATTTACTTTGTTTTTCTAATTCTTTTTTTTCTAATTCTTTTTGATATTTACAAGGCATGTAAATAAATTTTAATGTTTCATCATAACTTGGATACAAAACATGTCCTTCAACTTTATTTTTACACATAAATAAGCCTTTGCAATTCTTACAATTTTTTAATTCTTCGCATGTATCCATTAATTTAGTATTATTTTTCATAACTACATCTTTAGGTAATTTTGTTCTTTTTACAAGATTTTTAAAATCTTCATCTTGCATTGATAATTCAAGTTCTTTTTCTAATGATGCATTTATTTTTTCACTTAATGTCATATGTACTTTTTCCATTATTTAAACTCCTTTAATAAGTTTTCTAATTCTTCTTTATCACTTTCTGATAATTCTTTTTGATCTACGACTTTATTAAACCAAACAGGTTCTTTTGAATCTTTTTTAACTGGATCAAGTTTTTTAGTAAATTTCTTATTTTCTTTTTCAGCAAATTCCATTGCTTCTGATGCATTTTTTAAACCAGCTCTTTTCCATTGTCCAGCGATTGTTTCAATATAATTAGTTGCTAATTTATTATTATTTTTTCTTAAGACATAATCTAGTAAGACGTTAACTACCGCTGGGGGCATTTCCAAATCAATAATTAAACTTTCAATAATTTTAATATCTCTATTTGTAGGTTTACTTCCATGATATTTGTTACGTAAAAAGTCAACTGGATTAATACTTTCAAACATTTTGACAATTTTACCACGCATTGAATTATCACCTTCAGGTGTTTTTAAGTATTCTGGTTGAGAACGATAAATTAATGTAGGTAATCCACCATTATTAAATTGATAAATCTTTCTAGCAGCGATACGCAAATTATTTTTATCAATCATACCATATTCATTTAAAACACTACGTATTAATTCCATCATTTTTAAGCTATCAATTTTATAAATAAATGCAAGTTCATTTATTAGTTCTTTTGTTTTTTTATTGAAAGCTTTTTCATTTATTAATCCTTTTGGAATACTTGAAATAATTAAATCAAAATCTACTTGATCTTTGACTGTTATATCTGATATACTTCTTTCTACTGTATCTAACACAGGAATATTTGTATTACTTTCAAATACTTCATCTAAAGTTTTAGTTATATCTTGATAAGATTTAGTATCTATTTTAATTTTTTGATATTGTTTTTTTAAATATTCATATTCTGTTGCTCCGAGATTATTATATAATACAATATTAAGGATTGGATGATTAAAAAATTCATTCGGTGTTAATGGTGAATATAATTCATAGATATAATTATTAACATCTCCTTGTAAAAGGTATGTTTTTAAAAGACCTACACCTTCTAGTGCTAATCTTGCTTCTTTTAAAACTTTTAATGGAGTCTTTAAAAGACTCATTAAATGATGATGAGTTAAGTCTCTGGATATTTGTTTATTTTCTTCTAGATCTCTAACTAAGGTAAGGTATAAACATGTTGCTAAATGCCCTATGATTGGTTCATAAAAAGAAATAAGATTTTTTTGATCTACATCTGTTAATATACTTTTATTTACTACCATGTATCTATCTGCTGGTAAAAGTGTTATTTCTTTGTCCATTTTATATCTCACCTCACAACACTAATATTATATCAGATTGTACATAAAAGAACTAGTAATATTAATCTTTTTTAACAATTTTTTTAAAAATATAAATAACTAAACTAACAATCAAAATAATTACTACGTATTCTTTATAAATTTTTAAATATTTTGTAATAATTATCCAGTTACTTTGAAATATTTTTCCAAGTGATATAAGTATTGTATTCCATATTAAAGAACCACAAAAAGTATAAATTGTAAATGTTGTAATATTCATTTTACTTATACCCGCAGGTATTGATATTAAACTTCTGATAATGGGAATACATCTTCCAAAGAAAACAGAAATACTTCCCTTTTTATTAAACCAGTCAATTGATTTATTTATATCTTTTAATTTTAAATGAAGTATCTTTCCTATTTTACTTTTTACTATTTTTTCTATTCTATCTTTGGTTAGTATTCTACCTAAGTAGTATAAAAGAAATGCTCCGAAAAGTGATGAAAAAGAAGATACTAAAATTAATGATGGTACACTTAAATTTGATGAATGAGTCATGAAACCTGCCACTAAAAGAATTACTTCTGAAGGTCTTGGTGGAAATATATTTTCAATTAAAATTAAAAAGAACACTCCGATATAACCATATTTAGACATAATGTTTATTAATATATCTTGCATAAATTACCTCGTTATTATTATATGAAAAAAACTAGCAATTATTTAAATTGCCAGTTTCAAATTTAATTATTTTCTTTTTTTGTCTTCTTCGAAGTACATAATGATATTTGAAGTAGTTACTTCAGCATCAGTATGTGGTGGTTCAATTGGTTCTTCATCTGGAACATCAATATCACCGATTGCATTTGTATAAATATATGTTACTTCGATAGTACCATTAATATAGTTTCCTTTAGTTTCTCCTTCAACAGTTAAGAATTCATAACCATCAAATGATTTTTTTATTGTTTCATATGGAGTATCAACTTCTGCTTCAGTTATAATTGAATCAGCTAATTTGTTTCCTTGATCATCAACATAGTTAACAATTAATTTTCCATATAATGTTTCCCTAGCTAATTCGAATTTAATATTAAATCCAAATTCCATATTTGAGAATGCATTTGTAATATAATAAAAATCAAGATACATTTCAATTGGTGTTAAACTATTTTCAGAATCACTTTCAATAGTTTCTAAATCTTTTGTTACTACTTCTTCAGTAACTGTACTTTCATTACGCATATAGTTTCCAACATAGAAACCATTATCTCTTGTATTATTACTATTTAACGGATTTCCATTAACATCTGTTACTGGATATAGACCTATACCTTTATTATAGAACCAATTATATCCTAATTCACTTACTTCAGTGTTTGTTTCACGATTATATTCGTTATTACCATTTAAGATACCACCAAGATATTCATTTAATCTATCAGAATATCCATAAATTGCTGCATCTGGTAAATCTTCTAATTTTGTAGCACTAGTACCAAATACTTTATTATAATGGTCTAAATAGTATTTATTTAAATCTTCAATACCATTTTCGTATCCTTGAGCAACTAATTCTGCGCCTAATACTTCATCAGTTAGCATTTTTTTACATAAATTAGAACTCCAAGATGCACCAAATGGACAAGTTGTTCCATCTGCATAGTAATAAACGTTTTTCCAAGTATTACCTACTTTTTCTCTTATTGTTTTTTCTGAGCTTAAAAATAATTTTTTAATTGCATCATTTTGTGTTCTGTAAATTGACCAGTTTGCTGCAATTAATTGACCATCATATGATAATGAATTCTTTACATAGATACCACTTGCAACACCATTAACATCATATTTGTAATAATTATCACTAGCACCTAGTTTAGATAAATCATCAGTTAAAACTTTAAATGAATTTTTGATGTAATTATAGGTATATTTTGAATTATTTACAACTTTAATTGTAAAAGGTCTACTTTCACCTGGAACATATTTTCCTTCAGTAATTACTCTTACATCTTCACTAATATTAATATATATTTTTTTACCATCATAATCTTCAGGTATAGTATATACTATAGTGTCTGTTTCTTTTAAAAATTCTGGTTTAATTTCCGCAGTTGTTTCTTCAATGTTTTCTCTTTTTACATCCCATTTTGATGTAGCTTTAACATTAGTAGTTAAACCAAATAATGCTACTAAAACTAAAGCAAATAGTTTTTTAATATTTTTCATACATTTCCCCTTCCTTATAAAATATATTCTTATATTAAATAAGGTATCACTATTTTTCTTAGAAAGGTTATGTATTTTTTGAAAAGTACAAATGCCAAAACCCTACGAATTTTCCGTTACTTTTTGGCGATTATTGCATAATATCTACGAATTAGCTTAATTCCATCTTTTGTTTTATTTTCAGAAACATACTTTTTGAATTTATCAAAAGGTATTTCTTTTTTCTTATGAAGTTTTCCATCAGATGTATCATCTAGTATTGGTACCTTTAGTAAAAGTACATATAAATCAGCTTCTGTTTTATAATATTCTACAACATACAAAGGAATTAATTCAACATCTTTAAAACCTGCATCTATGATACTTTCATAGTCTCTTTGACTTATCGGAGTAATATCTTTATAATCTTGTCCATAACCGCACATTTTCTTTAAATCCCAGCAATCCATTTTATCTACTCCTCTTACAATTAGTGCCCCCTTTTTTTTAATGTCTTATAAATTTGTTTTGCTGATATAACTGTATGTCTTGCTGTAACTAAATCAAAATAATCATCCGGTGTATCCATATTTAAATTATTCATCACTCTAAAAGTTATATTTTTTCTTCCACTTACCTTTAGATTTTCATTTGCATTTTTAATCATAGTTTCAGAAAAGTCCGTTACTAATATTTCTCTGCATTCTGGATAATACTTTAGTACTTTTTTCACCTGCTGCAGTACCTAAATCTAGTACTTTTGAGTTCTTTTTAATATGTTTTTTTACCACGCTTTCATAAATCCAATTTGTTAGTGTTTTACTTGTATAATTGATATTAGAAAATGACCAATTACCAATCGCACTATAATAATCATGTTCACTTATTTTCATATTTTCCTTCCATTCTTATTATTTGCGATTGTAACAATTAAAAAAAAACTCCTTCCATGAATACAAAAAACAACCACAAATAATGTGTATTTTTTGCCATTCATGAGGAGATTCTAAGGCTCTTCATTATTCCTTTAAACTTTCGTTTATCAGGTAGTAAAACGCGAATAACCAATTGATTTACTACGAGTTTAGTATAACATACTTCTTTTAGTTATGTCAATTTTTCTTAGCAATAACCAATAAATATTTATTTTTGTACTTTTTATAATTTTTGTGATGAGAACATGTTTGAAGAATTAATATTTCATCATCACTTTCTACATCAACACCTGTATCATACCATGATTTTTCTTTTAGATTTTTTAAATGAGTTATCCATTCTTCATCTGTATAATCAACACCCATATAACTCCAGTCTTTCGTTTCTACGAATATTGAAAATATTTGATATGTTTGTTTTTTATTTTCATCTTCTAAGAATATATATTGATGATTATTATAAAAATCTTCATCATAATATTTTTCCAATTCTTTAAAAGGCACAGTTAAACTGGAAGAATTATGACTATAAATCAAATTTTTTCTTCCTTCATTTATTTTTACTCTGTAATCTAAGTATACAGATCCTATTATATTTTTCTTTTTATTTGCACCATGACTTAGATAAAACTCATTATCTTTTCCTTGTAAAACAGGGTCACTTATATTTGTACCAGGTATAGTTAAATAACCTTTTATGTCTTTATTATTATTTTCTTCTTGTAGTTCTTTTACCTTTGTATATTCAATATTTTTTGCTTCACCGGTTTGATAAGTTCCAATGTAAATTGTTTTTTTATTCTCACTTGAACCCACAATTATGACAATTGATAAAACAATACATATTAAAAATGTTGTTATATATTTTAGAATTTCTTTATCTTCCATGGTTATCCACCTTTTCCACTTGCATAATATAATACCATTTTATTAATTATTTGTCAATTTTTGTTTGCAAAAGCAAAGAAAATCCAAAATGAATTGGATTTTCTAACCTAATTTATAACATTTACTATTATAATAAGTTCCAGTTGCACAATAATTTTGGCAAGCTGTTGTTGCTGATGCTTGAGTATCATGATATGTATTATTAGCATTACATTTATATTTAGTTGTTCCTGTATATGTAACACCAGTACACGTTGCACCAGATAAAGTACCTCCATTTGGACAAGAATATGTTGTATTTATTGTTGGACTTCCATAATTAAATGAACAATAATATCCACCAGTTCTTTCATTATATTCACATGAGTATGGATATCCACCATGAACACCGGAACTACATGTTTGATTACACTCAGCATATGTCCAATCTCGATTAGTTCCATATGAACCCGTACAATATCCTTTACTTGAATTATAACTTCCTGCACTACATACATAGTCTGTACTTCTAGTTGCTGCATATGAATAACTACATGTACTTGATGTTTGATATGAATTTGTTTTTGAACAATAATATGCTGTTGATACCGTTCCATTAGTAGAATTAGTTATTGTTACTGCTTTACTTATTGTATCTGATTTATATCCTTCACTATCCATTGCATATGCATAAATTGTTGCACTACCTGAAAGACTTATGCTATTTCCTTTTGTAAATGTTTTATTATCTGTACTATAATAATAAGTTATTTCTCCATTATTAGAAGTTGATCCTGATAAAACAATATTATAAGTACTGTCAAAGTTCATTGTTGGATTTGTTGGTCTTTTCTTTGTTGTTTCAGTCTTTGTAACTTGCATACTTTTTATACCATTTTTATCTTTTGTGTATGCCCTTAAGTTATAGGTTGTTCCTTCAGTAAGGCTTGCAAATGTATAAGTATCTTTATCTGTTTCTATGTATGTTGCTCCATTATCTATTGAATAATAATATGTTGTTACTTCATCAGTACCAGCTTCGGTTTTTAAATTTATTTCAATAGTTGTTAAATCACTTTTTGATGTAAGAGATGTAATTGTTGGTAATATATAACTATATGTTTTTGATGTTTTTCCATTTATATCTTTAGCATATACATCGATTGTATGTTTAACTGTACTAGAAATACCAGTATATGTATATGTTTTTTCTGTTGTTTCTTTCTCATCACTATCTAATTTATAAATTATTTTTGATACTGGGTAGTCTCCTTCAGTTATTAATGGAGTAATGGAAATACTTGAGTCTGTTGGTGTTATATCTAGGGAATCTACTGTTGGTTTTATGTATAAATCAAAGTAAAGATAACATTTATCTGTTATATCTACACTTAAAGTTACACTTCTTATTGATTCATTCCATACTAGTTTACTTCCACTTTCACAAGAACTTAAAAGTTCATTATAAATATAGTTATCATTTGGCCATGCACCAGATTTTGATACTGTATATACACCAGTTTTGGGAGTATCTTCAAGCATTATACTAAGTCTGTTGTTTTTGATAGTTTCTTTTTTATAACTATCTTGATATATTTTATTTTCTTTAGTTACTTCTTTAACTAAAATTATACCTGTTAGTAAAAATGCTAAAAAGAAAATCATTAAATGTTTTACTTTCATATGTAATCATCCTTATTTATATAGTAGTTATTTTTTTCTTGTTCTTTCATATCCTTTTTCGATATCTAAATTAAATTTTTCTCTTAGAAGTTGTTTTGATTCTTCTACAGAATGTGAGTAAAGAGTTTCATAATAAAGCATTCTATAGTGATGAACTCCACGATTTGATTTTTTAGATTGATTTTTTAAGACTTCATGAATTTTTTCAAAATTTTGCCAGTCTATTACTTTTATTTCTTTACCACATTCTAAACAGATATATGAGTTATATGCAAATTTTTTATGAGTCTCATTTTCACAGGGAAGATATTTTTCACCCCATTGATCTATACTTATATAATATGATTTATTGTAAAGCCATATATCATGGTTGCATGCTCTTTCTTTATCATCATTTTGTTCAAGTGCCCAGATAAATTCAAAATCTATAATTTTCTTTTCAGAGTTATCAAAATATCGTTGTCCTTTTAGTAATTCTTGATATTTGCTTTGAAGCCTTAGATATTTTTTTACTTCAGGATTTTTTTCTTGTTCTTGAAGCATTTTTTCTAAAATACTTTTGTAAGCCATTTTATTTTTATCCATATTTATTTTGTTTACTATTTCTTTTCTTGTTTCTTCTGTCATAATTAATTCCTTCCTATTTTAATTCAAATTTTATCGTACCTTTTTTATCTTTAAAGTTGATGGTTGCAATACTTCCATTTATAATGTTTAAGCATGGTCCTTTGTGAGAAATGTTTGCATCATAAATTATTGGTATATTTAATTTATTAATAATGCTTTGTTCAAGAGCTTCTTTAATTGTTAAATCTAAGTTTGAAGAAATACTTCCGATTCTTCCAAATATAATTGCTTTTGTATATTTGAAATAACCTAGTTCGTTAAATTTCCAAAGGTGTCTTATAACATTTTCAAGAGACTCTTCACAGTTATCAAAAAACCAAATGATTCCATCATTTTTGTATTTTTCATTAAATTCATTCATACCATCATATTTTGTACCTGCTAGTTCAGATATTAAATCAAAACATCCGCCGATGATTCTACCTGTTATATTTAGGATGCTACAATTCATTGTTTTGATATCAGTTTTGGTATCAATGTTGTATGTTTCACAACCAGTTATTTTTTCTGCACGATTTTCTTCATATTCAAGATAACTTGATTGAGTTACGAGATTACCTTGGATAATACTTAGAAAATCTTGTTCACTTTGGTGATATACGTCTGCTCCGAATGATGAAAAGTTTTTGCCATAAATTGTTGCAATGTCATATTTTGTTGTAATTGGAAACAAAAGTCCAGTTGGATCTGAAAAGCCTGCTACTAATTTAGGATGTTCTTTTAGTAAATCAAAGTTTATATATGGTAATATTTCTATAAGAAATTCTCCTCCGCTTGCACATAAAATCAGGTCAATATTGTTATCTTTTAAAAATGCATTAAATTCATCTGCTCTAGTTATGGCATCAGCACTTCTTGCATAATTAGAATTATAAATATTTTCTGATACTTTTATGTTATATCCTAATTCATTTAATTTTTTTATGGCATTTTGATATCTTTTTTCTTTAAATTCATCTTTTGAACCATTTGATGGAGCTGGTACTCCGATAGTGTCGCCTGTTTTAATAAATTTGGGATAAATCATTTTACTACCCTCTTTCTACCATTAATAGTTTATCATAAATATTGTTTTTTTCATATAGTTTTTACTCTTTTTAATATTAAAACTGTTTCAACATGGTATGTGTATGAGAACATATCAATGATATATGATTTTGTTATTTTGTAATTATTTAGTTTTTCGATATCTCGGACTTGAGTATGATAATCGCATGAGACATAGATTATTTCATCAGGATTACGTTCTTTGATTAAGTTTATTACATCAATAAATAAACCACTTCTTGGTGGATCTAAAATTAGTTTATTGAAATTAAAGTTTAAATTATTTTTGATATTTGATGCATCACTTAAGATAAATTTAGTGTTTGTTATATTATTAAGTTTTGCATTGTATTTGCCATTTTCTGTTGCATTTGGAACTATTTCTACGGATAAAACTTCTTTTGCTTTTTTTGATGCACTTAAACCTAGGGTACCAACTCCACCATAAAGATCTAGTACAATATCATCAATTGTTATATTATCTTCGATTATTTTAAATAGTTTACTTGCGGTATTAATATTTACTTGAAAGAATGAATCATATGATATTTTATATGTAATATCATTTACTGTTTCTAATAAGTAATCATTATTATATATTTTTTTGTTATTTAGCATAATATTGATTTTGTCATTTAATAAAGATTTATTTATAGTTAAATTATCTTTGGTATTTATAATTATTAATACTTCTTCTTTAGAATTACAACGAATTGTCACATCACCATTTTTAATATTGAACGTTTTTATTAGAGGTATAGTTTTGTTTATTATCTTTTTTGTAATCATACAGGTATCAATACTTACTATGTTATGGGTTTGTTCTTCATAAAAACCTATTTTGAAGTTTTCTACCTTTAAAGATATTTTGTTTCTATAAAAAGTTGGAGTATCATTTGATATTGTAGTTGGATTTATCTCTATTTTGTTTTTGGCAAAATAATTTATTACTTTTTCACTTTTGTATTTTAAAGTTTTTTCATAACTTAAGTTCTGTAAGGTGCAGCCTCCGCACTTTTCAAAGTATGGGCAAAATGGCTCTGTGCGTAAAGATGAAGGCTTTATTATTTTATTTAAAACTCCTTCATTATATTTTTTGTGAGATTTAGTTATCGTTATATCTGCGATATCTCCGGGAATAGTATTATTTATAAATGTAACAACATTATCTACATAAGTTATACCTCGACCAAAATCATCTAATTTTAATATTTCTTTTTCCATATACATCACAATAACATTTTAGCATAAAAGTGGTGGTTTGGTAAATATTAATAATGGTGAAAATTTTGAATAAAATAGTTAATCGTATAAAAAATGAATTTAGCAAGTCTCCGGATTTAGTTGTAAAAGTTATAGATGCTAGTATTTTTAGCAAAATTTATGTTGTATATTTAGAAACTGTCACTAGTAGTGATAAGGTAAATGAATATATTTTAAAAGAAATTGTTTTAAAGAAAAATGAAATAAATAAGAAAAATATTGGGTCATATGTAGCTGGTGCTAATATTAAGGAAATTAGTAATATAGATGAGTGTGAATTTTATTTGACTAATGGCTTTGCCATAGTAATTATGGGTGATTATCTTTTTGGGGTTGAATGTAGAGCTGATATAAATAGAAGTATTACTGAAGCTAAAGTTGAATCATCTATTAATGGACCAAAAGATGCTTTTGTGGAAAATATTCAAATAAATATTGGGTTAATTAAAAGAAGGCTTAAGTCTAGTAAATTAAAAACAGATAATTTGTATTTTGGAAGAAAAAGTTTAACTAATATAAGTATATTGTATTTTGAAGATATTGTAGATTTAGAAATGATTAAGAAAATTAAAGATAAACTAAGTATGGTTGATATAGATGGTGTTGTTGATTCATCGACGGTTGGATTTTTGTTAACTGGAGAGAATAATAGTATTTATCCGACATTTATGGAAACTGAAAGACCTGATATTGTTGCTAAAAGTTTGTTGGAAGGAAAAGTTGCGATTGTAGTTGATACAACAGCAAATGTTATTGTTGTTCCTGCTTTTTTTATTGATTTTATTAATCCCGGGGTGGATAATTATAATAAAAGTAAGAATGTTAACTTTATTAAAATATTGAGATTTAGTGCTTTTTTAATTTCAATGATGGCACCAGCTATATATATTGCTGTTATGAATTATAATCAAGAAACTATACCAACAAGTTTGCTTCTTAATTTTGCGATTCAGCGTGGTGGTGTTCCTTTTCCAACAATTATTGAGACTTTGATTATGCTTTTTGTTTGTGAGATTTTAAGGGAAAGTGATTTAAGGTTTCCTTCGAGTTATGGGTCAGCGATTTCTATTTTGGGAGCAATTGTTTTAGGTGAAGCTTCTGTTTCTGCTGGTATTGCTTCCCCGATTACAATAATTGTTATTGCTATTACTTTTATATCTAGTTTAACTTTTACAAATATTGAAATTAATAATGCACTTAGATATTTTAGATTTATTTTTATTGTTTTTGCTGGATTGTTTGGTTTATATGGTGTAACGCTTGGTTTATTTTACTTTTTAATTTATTCAACATCTACCTATTCTTTAAATAAGAATTATTTTACGCCGATTTCACCGTTTAATAAAGAATATTTTTTTGAAACTGTTTTAAAAGAAAATGTGTTTAAAGACACTAAAAGAAGTAGTTTGTTTACTAGAAAAAATTTAACTAAAATGAGGGTGAAAAAATGAGGAAGATATTTATTTTGATTGGAATACTTTTTTTACTTGGTGGTTGTTATGATTATAAAGAAATTAATGACCTTGGGGTAATAAGTGCGATTGGTATTGATTATAAAGATGATTCATATTTTGTAACATTGGAGGTTTTAAATGATAAACAGGATAAAAATTCATCAAGTATTACGACATATACAAAAAAAGGAAATGGAAAAACATTAACTGAAGCTATTGAAGAAGCATCTGATAAAATAACTAAGGGTACTAATTTTAGTCATGTAAAACTTATGGTTTTAAGTAAGAGTTTGATGGAAGAAAAGTTTGAAAATATCATTGATTTGTTTTTACGAAATACTTATTTTAGAGAAAACTTTTATGTTGTTGGTAGTGTAAAAAATTCACCGGAAGAAATACTTAGTAATACAACAGAGTTTGAAAAAATTGCAAGTGATGCGATAATTATGATGCTTGAAAATATGAATTATTCTTCGAATAGTGATGTGTTAAAAGAATTTGATAAAGTCGTTAAGGATACGTTAAGTTTTGGTATTGATACTTGTTTTTCCAATATATCAATAATTGATGATGATTTTTATGTAGATGGATTGATTGTTTTTGATGGGGTTAAGTATAAGAATTTATTTAGTAATGAAGATGCAAAACTTTATAATATATTAAGTAATAATTTTGATAGACCTACTTATTCAATAGATTATGATGGGAAGAGTTTTACTGTTGCAGTTAATAGTGGAAAGATTGATGTTGGTATAAAAAATGGAAAGATTAAAGTTACTGGTAATTTACTTGGAAGAATAATTGATAATGATCCGGATTTTAATATTAGAAATAATGATATATTAGAGAAAATTGATGATGATTTTAGTAAATTAATTGGTAAAGATATATATAAATTTATTGTTAATATGCAAGATAATAATAGTGATTTGTTGGGGTTGTCTTTGGGGTATTATAAAAATAGTAGAATTAAAGATGATGATTATTGGAAATATTTGGATATAAATGTTGATGTTAATTTTAATATCAATAAGAAAGGTTTAATTTATGAAAAGTAATAGTAATTTGTTTATTTATTTTTTGTGTCATTTTCTTTTTTTAGGAGCAGGATTTGCTAGACTTGCTGATTTTTGTAAAACTGATATGATTATATCTGCGATTTTAGGATTTTTGATTGGAATTGGGGGGCTTTATATCTTATGTAGTTTAAGGTTTGATAAAAAGATAAATGAAAGTTTAAAAGAAAATAGTTTTTTTAATATATTTTTTAGAGTGATTTATGTTTTATTTATTTTGTTTAATATTACTGTTTTGTTTGTGATTCTTTCATCTTTTTTGTTTTCTTATTTTTTGCCTTATACTCCATCAATTTTGGCTTGTTTACCTTTTTTGTTATTAGCTCTTTATTTAGGAAGCAAAAATATGAAGGAAATATATTATGTTACTTTTGTACTTTTTATTATTAGTTTAGTAATTATTTTCATTAAGACTTTATTGCTTGCAAATGAGTTTGAAATTAGTAATATCTTTCCTATTTTAGATACAGGTAAAATGAATATTATTAAAGGAAGTTTACTTTATGCGGTGTTATCTATTACTCCATGTTTTGTTTTGATTGATGAAGATATTAGTTTTAAAAAAAGTTTTAAATATTATTTAGTTGGAAATATTACTAATATGATTGTAATTATAATCATTACTTTTATTTTAGGTGATATGGTTAATGTTTATAGTTATCCTGAGTATACAATTTTAAGAAGAATAAAATTTTTTAGATTTATTGAAAATATTGAAAATTTTATCTGTATTAATTGGTTTTTTGATTTATTTATTTCTTTATCTATATTTATTAATAAGCTTAAGTGTGGAATAAAGGTTAGAAATAATTATGTACCTTTTGGTATTGTATTTTTGGTATTGTTTGTAGTATATAAGATTTTTGCTAATAATTATTATAATTCGATGATTTTATATAAATATTATCCATGGGGTTTGTTTGGATTTGCTAGTTTACTTGTAGTTTTTCTTGGAATAATTAAAATTTTTAGAAAAAGAAAAAATAGCACTGATTGATGTGCTATTTTTGTATGATTTTTTCTTTAACTAGTTTACTTACTAAAGACATGTCTGCATTTTTTCCAACTAGTAATTCATTTATTTTTTTCATTACTAGCCCCATTTCTTTCATGCTTGATGGATTTACTTCATTGATGGCTTCATCAACTAAAGCTTCCACAGCTGTTGCATCTAGTTCTTCAGGTAAGTAATTAGATAAAATTTTGATTTCTTCTTCAAGTTGTTTTACTGAATCAACTTTGCCATACTTTTCGTATTCTGTTAGAGAATCTTTTCTTATTTTGACTTGTTTCTTTAAAACTGCTGAAACTTCATTATCATCAAGTTCATGTTTCTTAGAAATTTGTTCTAGTTGTAATGCACTCTTTAACATTCTTAATACAGAAAGTTTAAAGGTATCTTTTTCCTTCATGGCAACTTTTAAATCTTCATTAATCTTTTCGTACATAATTATCCTCTATTTCTTTTATGTGAGTTCTTAATTCCTTCTTTGATTTCATTTCTTCTTCTTACACCAGGTTTTTCATAGTGTTTTCTTTTCTTAAGTTCAGAAGGGACACCACTTCGTGCAACCTTAGCCTTGAATTTCTTTAAGGCTAAATCAACGTTACCATTTTGTACAACCACTTTTGTCAATTTCATTCCCTCCCTTCTTGATTTCATTAACTATTATAACATCTACTTTTGGCGGTTGCAACATTTTTTGCGTTTATTTAGCGATTTTTATCATATTTTTTCGATAAAACAAGAAATTTTTCTGTTTCAACGGGTACTTCGTCCCTCTACAGACCAGATTCGGATTAGGCCAACCCTACTTATTTTTTAATAACTACACATTCTTTTTTCTACCATTCTTCTTAATGAAGAACCAAAATTGTTGCCGATGTCATAAAAACTACCTATTATTCTTGCAAATGAATTTAATAGTGTTGCGGTGATGCTTACACCTCCGCGTATTTTTGATAATTCTTGATTTTCTAAAATCATTTTGAACTCCCATTACACTTTATTGGATTTATGTAACCAGATATTGCTCCAATTATAAATGCTGCTAAAGCACCGATTGCAAACCATATTGCAGTGCTTCCTCCGTTTATTTTTGATAGTTTTTCATTATTTAATATTTCCATATTTACCCTCCTTCTTATGATAATAATAATTTTTTTAATTTTTTATATATTTTTTCTTTGTTATATAATATTTTGATTTTAAATACTTGATTTTCTTCATATACACCATCTATTTTGAAATATGTTGTTTGATAGCTTATTAAATTTATTTGATCAAATTCTACATCCAAGGCATCTGTCATTGTTGCTTTATGTAACTTTTTTCCTATTTTGATATATTCGAGATAGTTTATTGTATCAGGGTTCTCTATATTTATTTTTACTACCAACGAATTTTTCGAATAGTATGCGAATGTTTCATATGTTTCGCACATAGAGAGATTCAAGGTGTAGATTATTAAAGATAAAATAATAAGTGATATTGAAATAAGAAATATATTTTTATGATATTTGATATTAATTAAATCTAAATATGTCATAGTATTTCCTTTAGGTCTATTATATCTGTGAATATTTTGGGATATTTTTTATGAGATACATAAATTATTGTTTTTTCTGGATAGACCTTTCTGATGTTTTTCAAAATAGATATTTCAGTTTTTAAATCGATTTCACTTAGTGCTTCATCAAGTATTAGGATATTAGTTTCTTTTAAAAGTGCTCTGGCTAGAATGATTCTTTGCTTTTCGCCGCCGGAGATATTTTTTTCATCATCACTAATGAATGTGTTATACCTTAAAGGTTTATTAATGATTATTTTATCTAATTTACATAGATAGCATAGATACTCAAATTCAACTTCAGATATATCATTATCTAGAACGATATTTTCTTTAATTGTTCCTTTGAAAAGTTTTTCATACTGATTTACATATGTTATGTTGTTATTAATTGTTTTTAAACTTAAATCTTTAATATTAATTGTCCCGATTGAAATGGAACCTTCATAATCTGTGAGATTTTTGGTTAGAATATTACATATTGTTGATTTACCACATCCACTTGGACCTTTTAATAAGATAAATGATCCTTCTTTTACCTTGAATGATATAGAATTAAATATTTTTTGGTATTTGTTGTAAGAATATGATAAATTTTTCATTACTATTTCGTAACCATATATTTCTTGTAATATACCAGTGTTTTCTTTTTCTATGCTTAAAAAGTCATTGATTTTAGAAATAGTTGCTTTGATATAGTTATATTTTATTAGAATATTAACTATGTTTTTGAAAGGGTTAATAAATAGATTCATTATACTTGTGAAAGTAACTATGTCTATTAAATCTATGGAACCTTTGGCTAGATAATAAAAACCTAAGGTAATTATTAAAAATAAGCTTACCTCATCAATAATATATTTTATGATATAGTCTTTGTTAAGAAAATTATTTAGTTTGAATGTATCATATAAATAATTTGTTAGAGATTTTTCTACCTCTTTTAAATGGTTATTTACTAATGATAGGTTTTTGATACTATTGAATGTTGATATGTCATCTAGCAAAATGCTAGAGAATTCTGAATTATAGGTTATGTTTTGGTAGGCTTTTTTATATATAACTTTTGAAGTTATTAAATTAGTTATAAGATATAATAATAATTCAATAAATAATATCATGAAAAGAGTTTTATTTATTTTAAATAAAAATGGGGTTGTAAAAATAGCAACTAATATGTCTAATGTAAATAGTAAAAATAAATCAATAATAAATTCTTTGATCGTTGATAATTCATTAATTCTGGAAATTATTTCTCCGGGTTTTCTTGAAGATATAACATTTAAAGGAAGATGATATAAATGATTAATAAAGTCTGAGATGATATAACAATCAATATTTTTGTTTAGATGGTTTTCTAAATATTTTCTAAAATATGATAGTGAGATTTTTAGAAGTGTAATAATTGCAAATATTATAACTATTATTTTAATGTAATCTTTGGTGTATCCACTGGTTATAAATGAAGAGAGTATTTTATTGTAATATGAAAGAAGTAAAGTAAATATACTAAGTAGAAAACTTGTCATAAGTATTGTTTTTATTATAGTTTTTTCCTTAGTTAAAATTGTTTGATAAATTTTAAATATTGTTACTTTTTCTTTTAATACAGTGATATTTGTTTTTGGATAAAATAATAGTACTACTTTTGACCATGCTTCATTAAATTTTGCAAGACTTTCAATCACCTTTCCTTTCGCTGGATCCATTAGAGTAATTTTGTCTTTAGCTATTTTTTCAACTACTACATAATGTTCTAATCCATTTTTGAAACTTAAGTGAGCGATGGCTGGTAGCTTGGTTATGTCGTAAATATTATTTAATTTTACTCCGACTGATTCAAATCCGTATTTTTGAGCTGCTAGAACTAGATTTAAGGCACTTGTACCTTTGCTATCAGTTTTGGCATCTAAACGAATTTTTTCTAATGGGACATAACCATTATAATGTTTGATAATTGATGCGAGTGCACATACTCCGCAATCTGCTTCATCTCTTTGTCTAATTATATTCATTTATTTTTTCTCCCTTCACTATATATATTTCCTTTTTTTTGAATTTTTTGAAAAAAATTTTACAAAAATCGTTTTTTTCCCAGAAGTATGGGAAAAAATTTTTTTAAGCATATAAAAAAGTAATGTAAAATTATGTATATTTTACATTACTTTACTTGTTTTAGCTTGTGTTTTTATATCTAATTTATGATATTTCTACTTTTAAAATCTATTTTGATTTTTTCTATTTTTAATAAATTTATCTTGTTATTTATACCACCATTGAATCCACCAAGATTATTTTTTCCAAGAACTCGATGACATGGAATTATAATACAAAGTGGATTTTTACCTACCGCTTTACCTATTGCTTGATATGATTTGCAATTTAGTTTAGTTGCAATATCCTTATATGTAATTGTTTTTTCATATGGTATTTCTTTTATACAATCTATTACTTTTTTAGTAATATCTGTTACATTTTCAACCTTATATTTAATATTAATTTTGGGATTATTTCCTTTGAAATATTCATCTAACCACTTACAAGTATCATCAAAAATCTTGATATATTCTATTTTTGCATCTTTTGATAGCTTATTTTTATCTTTATTGTTATCAAAGACTAGTTTGGTTAAATATTCTCCGTCGCTTTCTAAAATTATTTTAGAAAACTCTTTAGGTGGAGTATAAATCCATCTATAAATCATATTTGTAGAATCCTTCTTTACCTATTTTTCCAGTTTTACCAGCATCTAAGTATTCTTTTAAAAGTTTTTCTATTTTTTTAAAATTATATGGAGAAAGGAAACTTGGAATTTTTGCATAAATTGAAACTATGTCATATGCTGTTTTTAGTCCGACGGTATCAATTATTTCAAACGGTCCTTTTGGAGAACCCGTTCCTTTTTTCCATGCTGTATCAATACTTTTTACATCACTAATACCATTTACTAGTAAGTCTAGTGCTGAAAATAATAGTGGTATTAACATTGAATTTAGTAAATAACCTGATTTTTCTTTTTTTAATGGTAATGGTATCATTCTTATTTCTTTAGCAAAATTTATTATTTCATCAAATGATTCATCACTTGTTTTTGATGTTTTCATGACTTCAGCAGTATTGTTTTTCCAGATTGAATTGGCAAAGTGTAGTGCTAAAAATTTATCACTTCGTTTTGTGTATTTTGCAAATTTGCTGTTAAAAATGTAGATGAATTAGTTACAAGAATTGTTTTATCATCTAGAATTCTTGCGATTTTTTGATATATTTCTTTTTTAGCATTAAAGTCTTCGGTCATGGATTCAATTACTAAATCAGCATCTTTTAGTGATTTACTTAAATCCATTTCTAATTTGATGTTATCTATTGTTTCATTAATTCTTTTTAATGTTTTTTTATAATTAAAGTCATCAAAATCTACGATACCTAAGGACCATGTGTTTATATTTACTTCATTCTTCATTGTATTTATGGCATCAATATATGAATTTTTAACATTTTCAAGTTTTAATTTTGCTTTTTTGATACTTTCTTTTGTTCTTAGATATATTGTTGTGTTATGTCCAGTGAAAGCTGTTTGAAAAGCAATTTGGCTTCCAAGAACACCGCCACCTAGTATTGTTACATTTTTTATCATTGTACCCACTCCCATATTGTAAATGTATTAAATAACACAAATGATCCACTCATTGGAATATCATTATATGTATATTTTTTTAGTGTAAAACCTAGACTTATATAGTCTGTTTCAAGCTCTGTGTCTTGCTTTATTTCTTCTTTTTTGAGCGTTATTAATGGTGCTGCAGTTTTGTCATTTTCAAGACGCATTGATTCAATTAGAATAAATGTGCCATATATTAATACAAGCACGATGATTGTTTTTAAAATATTTTTCATTTTTTCCTCCTTATTTTTTATATATTAATTATAACATTTAAAAAAAAGAAAAACAATAAGCCTATTAGTTATTGTTTTTGAAATTTTGATACCATTTATCAAGTTTGTCTTTAGTTGTGTTTAATATTTTACTTCCACTATCTTGGACAAAATTTAGAGCATCTTTACTTTTTTCTTTTAGTTTTTTTGATGCATCAATTAGTGCTTGATAATTTTCCTCACCAAGACTTTCTTTTGCAAAATAATCCATATTAGTTGCATTGTCTTTGATTATTTCACTAGCTTTATTGAATGCTTTACCTGCGGTATCGCTGATTTTATCTTTGTATCCAGGAGATTTTTCTTCGAGGGAGTTGTCAATTTTATTTGCAAGTTCTAAAACTTTTTGTTTTCCTGATTCTGTTAATTCATCAAAAGTTACTCCTTTGATTGTGCCACCATAAAAGATGAAATCTACTAAAGTTATAAATGTACTTTTGGCACTTTCAGTAAAACTTGCTCCGCTTTTTTCTTTATTTATTGTATCAATTGTGGTATTTAATTCATCAATTACTAGATTATCTTTTGTACTATAAGTTACATTTTTATTTTGTGATGTTTCTTCTTTTGTTTGTGTTTTTTCATTATCTTTTATGTCTTTATTAAAATCATTCTTTGTTTCATTATTTGTGCTATTATCGTTGCTAGATACTTCAGTTTCTTTATTGTTTTTAAATATTACATCTTTATTTGAATATACTAAACCTAATAGTACTCCGAATACTACAGCTAGAACTATGCATATAAACATTATTATATAATTTTTGTTTTTATTATTATTTTCATTATTTTCCATGATATTTCTCCTTTTTTTACAAACATATTATAACACTAATTATTAGAAAAAGCCATATGTTTAGCATATGACTTAATCATTATCATTTTAATATTGTCTTCCGATATATAATCTTGTTGTTGCTTTTTTACCACATACTGTGCATGGACCTGTTACTTCTTCATTTTCGATCAAGCATCTTGATTTAATACCAAAGTCATCTTTAATTTTATTTTCACAAGCAACATTACCACACCAATTGATTTTTGTAAATCCACCGTCTTTAGTTGTTGCGATTTCTCGTAGTTCATCATAGTTGTTTGCTTCATATATCATACTATCACGACGAATTGTTGCTCTTTCTAACATATCATTTTGAATTGTTTCAAGTAATTCTTTAACTTTTGGAATGATTTCTTCGAAAGATACTTGAATTTTTTCTAATGTATCCCTTCTTACTATGGTTACTGTGTTATTTTCTAAATCTCTTTTACCTAGTTCAATTCTAATTGGATACCCCTTTACTTCAGCATCTGCGAATCTAAATCCTGGAGTTTTATCACGATCATCTACTTTAAAAGTTATGTCATTTTCTTTTAAATTTTGTTTTAATTCTTCAAGTTTTTCTGAAACATCTCCGATTGGGATAATTATTGTTTTAAATGGAGCAATTCTTGGAGGCAATACTAAGCCGTGATCATCTCCGTGAGTCATAATTATAGCACCAATCATTCTTGTTGATACGCCCCAGCTTGTTTGATATGGAGTTTTTAAGGTATTATCTTTGTCAGTAAATTTGATACCGAATGCTTCAGCAAAATGTTTTCCAAAATAATGGCTTGTTCCATTTTGAAGAGCGTATCCATTATACATCATTGCTTCAAGAGTATATGTTTCTTCAGCTCCAGCAAACTTTTCTTTTTCGGTTTTCTTTCCAGTTATTACTGGTAGTGCTAAATAATTTACTTGTAGGTCTTTGTAAATATTAAACATTTTTAATGTTTCTTCTTTTGCTTCTTCGGCAGTTCTGTGCATTGTGTGACCTTCTTGCCATAAAATTTCACGGCTTCTTAAAAATGGTCTGGTTGTTTTTTCCCATCTTACTATTGTGCACCATTGATTATATAAAATTGGTAGGTCACGATATGTATTGATTATTTTTTTGTAGTGTTCGCAGAATAATACTTCACTTGTTGGTCTTACACACATTCTTTCTTCAAGTTTTTCACTGCCACCATAAGTAACCCAAGCAACTTCTGGAGCAAAACCTTTAACATGTTCTTTTTCAACATTTAAAAGTGACTCAGGAATAAACATAGGCATTTGAACGTTTTCATGTCCAGTTTCTTTGAATTTTTTATCTAGTACTTTTTGAATTTCTTCCCAGATTGCATAACCTAGTGGTCTAATAATCATGCTTCCCTTTACATTTGTGTAGTCTACTAAATCTGCTTTTTTGCATACGTCTGTGTACCATTTTGCAAAGTCTACATCTCTATTTGTTATATCTTTTACTTCCATTTTATTCACCTACTCTGCATTAAATTCTTTTAGTTCATTTTCTTCAGTTAAGATTTTATTAACCTTTTTTGTGGCGTCGTTTAATTTTTCACCACAATATTTTGCTAGCTTCATAGCTTCTGTGTATTTATTTATGGCATCATCTAAGTTTACGTTGCCACTTTCTAATTCTTTAACAATTGATTCTAATTCTTGTAAAGATTCTTCAAAATTTTTAGTTTTTTCCATTTTTTCTTCCTTCCTTTGTTTCTTATTATACATTATTTTTTTAGTTTTAACAATATTATAGTTTTATCCAGTATCTGTTTAAAGGGTCATTTTTCCACATTACTGTGTTTTCTAAAATTCCACCTTGGGATAAAATTGTTTTATTACTTGCAATATTTTCAACATCTGCGGTGATAAGACATGAAGTTATGTTTAGTTTTTTGGCTTCTTTAATAGCTTTTTTTAATTGAAGTTTGCCATAACCTTTGCCACGTTCACTTGGAGTTATTGAATATCCGATATGTCCACCAAAATTAAGTAAAAATTCATTTAGTTCGTGTCTAATGCTAATACTGCCACATATCTTGTTATCACTTAATCTTTTTAAAAATAATGTTGTTGCCGGGACGAATCCTTCTCTTAGGTTTATTCCACTTTTTTCATTTTCCTTTTCTTGTATCCATTCTTCATATGATGATGACTCTTCTAAATTGGCAAGGCCTGAATATTGCCATGGGAGTCCTGCATCTATTTTTTTAATTTCTTCAAGCATTGATAGTGCACTTTCTTTGTCATCTAATGATGGTGCAACTAATTTTAATTCTTCCATAAAACCTCCATTTATTTATTTTCAATTAATCTATTTTTCTTTTCTTTTTCTAATTCTTTTAAACTCTTTTTAGGGGTTTCATAATCTTCGGGCATTGTTCCGCCGAGTTCTTTGATTGTGTTTCTTATTTTTTTACCAACTTCATAATGAACATCATTTGCATTGTTTTCTCCCTTTATGTTATCCCTTTTTAATTTTTGTTCTGTTTGGGAGATTCTAAAAAGGTTTGCAATAAGTTCATCGCTGCCCATGTTGTCTAGAATATCTTCTCTATATCTTAATCCTTTTCTTTTTGCTATATCATTTGCGGTTTCACCATTGTATAATCCTTTGTAACCTGAGTTATGAAACTTATCAAAGTTTTTTACTCCGGCTTCCTTGGCTGCTTGGTTCAAAGAATAATTACCTTTTTTAGTAAGATTTCTTTGATAAAATCTTTTTTCATCTTCAGTTAAACTAGAATATTCTTTTTCGGTAATTTCCATTTTTCTGGTTTGAACTGCGAAGTACGTTTGAGCAAGAGCAATAGCTTTTTTTCTTGCATCTCCGTTTTGGGTAATTAAGTAACATGCATAACGTGATAGTTTGTAATCTGTGATATTCCTAGAAGTTTTTAATCCAATGTCAACCATTTTTTCCACTTGGGAAAAATGGTCTTCTACTTCATAACCACTACTCTTACAAGCTATAATTGCATCACTTATTACATTATTGAATTTACGTCATTCTTTATATTCTAAAACATTTTGAAGTTCTCTTGCAAGCCAATATTCAATGCCATTTTCATCTATATGTTTTATATTTTCAAAAATACTGTTATTTAATATTATTCCATTCATTTTATCTCCCCCTTTAAATTATATTTACAATATTCTTTATTTTACTTGGTACTTTTTAGAACTCTATCAATTTTCGAACTGTTGTTCAAAACTGTGCTTTGAGCCCAGTGTTTTCACCATTTTGTCGAAGCCGACAAAATGGTTATTGGTTGTGTTATTTTCTTTACAATTTTGTTTTACATTTTTCCATTGTTACTTTTCTACAACTTTGGCTTTTATTGCACCATCATGTAGTTTAACATTAATTATATCGTCGATATTTACATCTTTATTTGATTTAACAACTTTGTCATTTATTGTTGTTAATGAGTAACCTTTTTCTAAAATACCAAGTGGGTTTACTAACTTCAATGTGTTTATTAATAATGTGTAATCATTTTTCTTTTTGTCTATTAGACTCATTGGGTTTTGTAATACGTAAGACATTTTTAAATTATTTAATTTTATTTCATTATTTTGTAAAATGGTTTTGATGTCTTTATTTAAATATTCAAGTAATGTGTCTAGTTTTTGTTCTTTCATTTCGTACATTGTCATTGGGTTCTTTAAAATGAAACTATTTTTTAGGCTTCTCCATTTAATGAATTTTGTATTTACCATATTTTTGATGTTTTTATTCAGTCTTATTTTATAATTATTTAAGATTGTGTTTACATCTACGATGGTTGGAACTGCCATTTCTGCTGCTCCGGTTGGTGTTGGTGCTCGAAGGTCTGCGACAAAGTCGGCGATTGTCCAGTCAATTTCATGACCTACTGCACTAATTATTGGAGTTTTACATTCATAAATTGCATGAGCAACATTTTCTTCGTTGAAAGCCCAGAGATCTTCGATTGATCCGCCACCACGGCCAACAATTATTGTGTCAACTCCGAATTCATCCGCTCTTTTTATTTGCCTTACTATGTCGTTTGATGCATAAGTACCTTGAACTAAACACGGAAAAAGAATTGCCTCACAAATTGGGTATCTTCTTTTGATTGTACTCATGATATCTTTTACTGCTGCTCCGGTTGATGCTGTTACGACACCAATTTTTTCTGGAAATCTTGGTATTGCTTTTTTATGGTTATTATCAAATAAACCTTCTGCTGCTAATTTTTTCTTTAATTTTTCATATTCAATATATAAAGCACCAAGACCATCTGGCTCCATTTTATCAACATAAATTTGGTAACTGCCACTTGCTGGATATGCACTGATTCTTCCTTCAACTAATACATTCATTCCATCTTCTGGTGTAAATGTTAATTTTGATGCATTTCCATAAAACATTACGGCGTTTAATCTAGATTGATCATCTTTTAAAGTAAAATAAAGGTGTCCGCGGGTGTGATTTTTGAAATTGCTGATTTCACCTTTTAGATAAACTTTGTTTAAAAATACGTCTTCATCTAGTACTCTTTTTATATAATTATTTAAATCACTAATCTTTAGATATTCTCTCTCCATTAATTATACCTCTCATTTTTAATAGGTTTGTTATACCTTTGTAGTTTTCGTTATATAACATCATCATGTATTCTAGTTCGTAGAATTTGATGTTCTCTTCGTTTTCGATTTGTTTTATTACCTCAAAAATTAAGTCCGGGGTAAGTAATTCATAGAACTCTTTGATTATTGGATAAAAATCTTTACTCGTAGTTGCTATGAAATATTCTAAGCTTTCTAGGTTGTGTAGGATACTATAAGATGTTTTTTTGTGAGATACACCGGTGTTTGAGTAAGCCTTTAATTTATCTTCTGCGTTGTATTTTGGTTTTAGTCGTGCGTACTCAGTGTCGCTGAATATTAAATCATTATCAAGAATTACAATATCATGATTATTACCTTTTTCTAATATTCCGTAGTTACCAAGGTGTCTATCTCCGTACATTAAAAATATATCAAATAAGAACACTTTTACTAGTTGGTTCATAAGTTTTTCTACTTCAGTTGGGTAAAGATTTTCTAAACGGTCCCAGGCACTATAAAGGTTTGATAGTTTGATTCCTAGTTTTGCTGCACTGATGAATTTTGCATCATTATTAAAATTGTAGCTTAAATAAAATAAGCCGGTTTGTGTTTTTACTAGATAATCTTTACTGCAGAGAATTCCTGTTTTGTTTGCAAGTCTGTTACCTATAAGTTCAAGACCTTCATCTATAGCTCTTTTGCAGAAATAGGACTTTTCGTTGATAGTAATAAATTCGTGTTCGTAGTCATTTAATTTAGTTAATGTATTTTCATCTAATTTCATTTTTTACTCTTTTATATATTTATCCAATACTGCGTTTATTATTTTTCTTACTGAATCATCACAATATTTTTTTGACAATTCTATTGCTTCGTTGATAACTACAACTTCTGGTGTGTCCATGTATTTTAGTTCATATAATCCCATACGAAGGATGGCTGCACCAGTTTTATCTATTCTATCTATTGTCCAATCTTTAATTTTACTATTCGCTATTTTATCAAGTTCATTTTTATAAGTTATTACGCCATATACTAGGTCTTTTACAAATTCATTTTCAACTTTTAGGTTTTCACTGATTACTTCTTCAACGTTAAACGGGACGTCTCTTTCCTCGAAAATGTCAATTTGATATAATATTATCATAATTTTTTCTCTTAGTTCACTTCGTGTTTTTGCCATAAATATAGCCTCCTTCAATGAATAATTATATCAAATTTTTATCTAAATGCATAGCTTTTTAGAACAAATTTATGTCTAAGTTTTAAATTTTTAATTATTGAAAGGAGTTTTGGTATCAATGAGGGAAGCTATAATAATTAATTGGTATCCTTTTTTTATTTGATCACATGTTGTTAGTATGATTTGGTTTTCTTTATTCGGAATGCTTATTTTACCTGTTTTTGGTTCTTTAGTTATTTTAATAACCTTATATATATTAGTGATTGTTTTAAATTCAAGAGTTATTTTATCACCATTTTTGAGGTATCTTAGATTATTAAAATAAGCTATATTACCTACCCCGGAGTGGGCAGCGAAGAGATATGTATTTTTAATACCTGTGTTAATTAGTTCGATGTTTTTACTTACATCATTTAATTTATTGTTAGTGTTATAAAAGCCTTGATGCATATTTATTTTAGGAATTGTTAAATATCCATAATAGGTATTAAAATTATCATTATAATTAATAGTAGTGCTTTCAATAGTTTTAGTTCTTTTGTTACATCCACTACATAGGATTATTGTTAGAATTATTAATAAGATTTTTTTCATATTCTTCTTTTTTGTATACTAATTCTTCTTTTTCTAATCCAGTGTTTGGAATGTTAATGATTGTATCTTCATTGGTGTTTTGTTTACTATCGTTAGCCTCTTTGTTATTATTTTTTGTCTCTTCATTATCTTTAGTTGTGTCATTTTGGTTGTTATCACTTTTTGAATTTTCATCGCTTGGTTTGGTTTTGTCTTCATCTTTGGCTGGTAAATTTTCAGGTATTTTGTAAAAGAAACCTAAATCTATTGCATACCAGTAATTTTCATAATCAGTTAGATAAATTCTTTTTGTACTATCTAAATAGTGAATATCTAGGTATTTATAATCGTTTATTTCATTGAACCAGTAGATATTTCCATCTTTACTAAAACCTACTTCTTCATCATCATGATTAATATTAACTATTTCTTTATCAGAAATTAAGCCATCGATGATATAACGATAAATATAATCAGTTGTATCTTCGGTGAAAAATTTAAAATGAGTTATATTACTTACATTGTCTTTGATAAAATATTCTCCGATTTTTAAAGGAATATCACAACTTTCTTCTTTGCAACTTGCAACGATTGTTTTGTTTTTATCATAGATTGTAAAATCATTATAGGTTTTAATTAGTTCATCTTTTAATAAATAATCAGTTAAGTATGTGTCAATGTGAACATTAACTGTTCTATAGCTTGGTCTTAGGGTTATTGTTTCATCTTTGGTTACTATGATATCATCCATCTTTTCATAAAATCCTGCGGATACATCAACTAATCTTAAATCTTCATCTTTAAAATAATGAGTTAAGTTATTTGAATCTACGTAGATATCATAAAGATAACGATATTTGTTATAGACACTAAAGATAAATGAAGCATTTGGCTCAATATCAAAGTGAATAGTTCTTCCGTGTACATTTGCATAAATGCTAAATTCATTGTATGCATAATTATTTGATAAGACATAGTTTTTGTCGTAGTCAATTGTGTTTTTGAATGTAAGCTTTTGTTGACCATTTTTCTTGTTCATATCAAAAACATATTCTGCACCATAGTTTGCATATGTGTATCCTTGGACATGATATGCTCCGGAATTTACATTTTTGACTTTTAGTTCATCACCGAAGTTTGCTTCATAAGTTGAACCATCTAGTGGATGTGGTTTTTTATATTCTTCCAAAGTAGAATATATTTCTTGTTCTTTTTGGCTAGTATCAATTGGATTTCTAAAGTCATCTAGTACTTTGACAGTATAATCTTTATTAACATTTTCATAGATTAGTTTTTGAACAACTACTTGATCATATACATCAGTTGATCTGCCATATGCAGCTAAGTTGTTGATTAATTGTCTATCGAATGAATCATCAATATTCATATCCATCCTAAGTAAAAAAGATACTCTTTTATAGACTTTAGTTGTACCATATTTGTATACATAGTCTTCCCCGTTTTGTTCTACACTTAACATATAAGCTTTTGGACTTTCCATAAATAGGAATAAAAGTCCTAATAATACTACAAATTTTTTCATAAAATTTCATCTCCCGACATTTAGACTAACACTAAAATTGGAGAATGTATAGGAAAAGTTTTGTCAAAAAAAAAGAGCTTTTGACGACATATAGCGAATTATGTCGAAAAACTCTATAAAAATTAAAATTATTTATTTTTTTTCTTATTTTTATTGATTAATCTAACCTTTACACCTTTGTATAGAGCAAATTGTTTTTTTACTCCTTCAGGTAAATTCTTTTTATAAGTTTTCATTACTTTGCACCTCACTTCTTAAAGATTATAACACATTAAATATGAAAAATTCAATAAAATTAAATTATTTAGCTTGAATAGTTTGTAATTTTTAACTTTTTCTTGTTTATTTTTACTTCGATAGTGCCATCATAATCGGTTCTATAGATGATTGTATTTTTTAAATTATTGAGTGTTTCTTTGGATGGATGGTTATATTTATTATTTAGACCAACAGAAATAATTGAGTACTTTGGTTTAATAATATTTATAAAATAATCTGATGAAGAAGTTTTTGAACCATGGTGACCCACTTTTAGAAAATCAATATTTGTTAAATTATATTTTTTTATTAGTTCTTGTTCTCTATCTAGGGAGGCATCACCCATAAAAAGAAATTGGTTATTATAAATATTTAGATAGTTGATGATGCTATTGTTGTTTTCATCTTCATATAAGTTGTGGTGTAAAAATAATAATCTTGTGTTTCCAAATAATACTGTTTTATTTTCTTTAGTGTAATTAATTTTTTTACTTTTTAATACTTTGATTATATCACTTTCAATATTTTTATATGAATCATTATTAAAGATAACATGTTTTACTTTGATTTTGTTTATGATGTTTATTGCATCACCGGCATGATCATAATCTCCGTGAGTTAAAATTAAATAATCTATTTTGGATATTCCTTTGCTCTTTAAAAATTTTATGGTGTTGTCACTAACTTTATAACTTGAATTTGTTTTTCCGCCAGTATCAATTAATATTACATTTTTGTTATGAGGACTTATAAGGGCGGTTGAATCTCCTTGGCCAACATCTAAATAATAAACATAATAGTTGTTATCTAACTTAGGTATTAAAATATTTATTATTAAAACAGATATTAGTAATAATTTGTTATATTTTTTTAAAAGAATAAAATAATAGATAAGTAAAAGTAATATATTAAATTTAGGTATTGTAATAAATATTGCAAAGTGATTAAAAAATTCATTTAGATTATTTAATATGTTTATAACAATTGAAAATAAGGGATTTAAGAATGAAAAAAAGAAACTTATTAAACATAAGGGATAAACTACATATGAAATAATGGGTACAAATATTAAGTTGTTGATAATTGAAAAAAGGTTTATTTCATAGTTAACTAAAGTTGTTATTGGTAAACTAAATAGAAATGTTATAAAACTTAAATGAATTATATTTTTTATATAGTCTTTATAATAAAATATACCAAATGTAGTGATGAATGAATAAATAAAACCTAAGTCAAATATACGAAATGGATCAATTAATAATAAAATATCCATAGTTAAAATAAGTAAATAGATATTACTTTTCTTTTTGCAAAAAAATTTTAAAATATAGAATATTACTACACGATATACAGAAGAAGAAAAACCAGTTAGAAATAAAAATAAGAGCAATACAATGATACTAGTTGGTTTATTTTTTTTAAATAAAAGTAATAAAATACTTATGTGCATACCTGATATTGCTAAAAGATGGCTTATTCCATTATCTAGGAAATTATTATAGTTTTCATTATCTAATAAAGATTTATTACCTAATATAAATGTTAAATAGTAATCCTTATTATTTAATTTAATAATTCTTTGAAATATCATATTTTTTATTTTATATAATATATTGTTGGAACTAATGGTAGTTAATTTATCTATATTAAATGTGTAATATATTTTTTTATATTTTAAATACCTTTGGTAATTAAAGGTGTTTGGAATATTTGTACTTGTTACTTTATTTAGTTTACCACTTATAGTAACTTTATCTCCGATGTTTACATCTTTAATTTGTTCATACTTATAATATGCAAGAATCTTTTCTTTTGCCTTTAGTTCGAGTTCTAAGTAATCATCTTTTATTTTAATATTAGAAATGGTACCTGTTATGGTAGTTTCATTTCCATTATATTTTGATGTATAGTTTATTTTACTATTTATAAAACAATAGATAAATATAAGTATAGTAAATAATATAAGGAACTTATTAAATTGTAATATGTTCTTTAAATTTTTCATAAGTGTTTTTACCAATACCACTTACTTTTGTTATGTCACTAGGGGTTTTAAAATTACCATTTTCTTCACGATATTTTATGATACTTTCTGCTTTGGATTTACCAATACCTGTTAGTTTCATAAGTTCAGTGATACTTGCGGTGTTAATATTTATTAAATTACTTTCAGGTGTTTTTATACTTGCACTATTGGTTATTTGATTTGTTATTTGGCTTCCCTTTTTGTTTACTAGAATTACCATTTCATCAGTTAGTTTTTTACTTAGATTAATGTTATCTTGATATGCATTTTTTGTAAATCCATCTGCCATTATAATTAAATCATTAACTATTGCTCCTTCTTCGACTTCATATACACCAGGTTTATTTACTTCTCCTTTTAAATCAACATGAATTACATTTTTTACCTCTTTTAATTCTTCATTTGGTGTATTACATATTGCCACTTCTTCTTTATTGTTATAAAAATATAGTGCAAAAGAAGATGCTGTTAAGCCAAGCAGTAACAAGAAAATGATTACACCAATTACTATTTTTTTATTTTCTAATATTTTCATATCATCCTTTCCATCTATTTATACCCTTTCACTATATATATTTCCTTTTTTCTTGTTTTTTTGAAAAAAATTTTTAAAAAATAAAAGAATTTCCCAGAAGTATGGGAAAAACTTTTTTTCAAAACAAATTTTTATAATGTATAATTTATGTCTACTTGACATAATTTTGCAAATAATTTAAAGCATCAGTAAATGTATCTATGCTCACTACGTCCATCTTTAAATTATATTTTTTCTTTACCTTGATTGCTTCATCATAATTTTCTTTTGGGCATAAGAATATATCTGCTTTATTTTTTTTAGCTCCGAGCATTTTATATTTAACTCCATCAATAGCACCGACGTTTCCATCAACATCAATAGTACCTGTGCCAACAATTTTTAAACCGTGAGTAATATCTTCTTTAGTTATTGAATTATAAATTGCTAAGCTAAGCATAAGACCTCCGCTTGAACCTGATTCACTTGATTTCGTTTTAACACTAATTTTGGGGTCTGTTGTGTATTCATAAGTATTTAAAAACGCTACCCCGATTTTTAATGTGTCTTCGATTTTATAAACATAAGCATAACAATTAACCTCTTTTTTACCACGTTTAACAAGAACATTTACTTTGTTACCTTCATTTAAGGTATTTATATATTCTTTTAATTCATCAATATTATTTATTTTTTTATCATTAACACTGATTAGTTGGTCATATAACTTTATGTCAGTTTTAGCATTATCATCAATATATATAATGTTGTGAACTTCATTAGTTATTTGAATATCCTTTTTGGCATTTTGATATGCAACGATTGTTGCATTATCAATTGATGATGTCATATATAGTTTTTCCATTTCAAGTAAATCATCAACACTTTGATTAGTACCTGTTACTTCACTAGATTTTTCTAAATCCCAATCTGGTATAATAAATGATAATGCAATAACTGGAATTGTTCCTTTTCTAAAATTTACATAACTCATGTTGAGAGATCCTTTTGAATCATATTTATTTGTTACTTCGATTCTTTTTTCTAATGGTACTATTCCTCCGGGGGTATAAACTACATAAGGAAGTTCAAGCGTAAATAAAATTACTAAACTAATAAATACTAATAGAAATTTATAATTTTCTTTTATAAATTGTTTTACTTTTTCATATATTTTATTAAACATGTTATCACCTTTATTAATTATAGCAAAAAAGGACTAGATTATGAAACGAAATTTAACTATTTTTATTATTTTATTGACACTTTTTTTAATATTTGGGAATTATACCTTGGTTTTAAGTAGTACCATGGATGCAATTGAGATATGGAAAAGCAAAGTATTTCCTTATTTATTTATTATGATTGTGTTAATTGATTTATTAAATTCATTAAATATTGCTGATTATTTTAAAAATCCTTCGCTTTATATAATTATTTTATCTTTTTTTTCAGGAACACCTTCATCTAGTATAGTTATTTCATCCCTTTATAAAACAAAAAAGATATCAAAAGATTATGCAAATATATCTTTAATTTATACATCACTTCCTAATCCATTATTTTTGTATACTATACTCATTGCTATTTTTAAATCAATTAATTTGATAATTGCTCTCATGGTTGTTTTATATACAAGTAATATTTTATTATATCTTTTTTATAAAGACAAGTTACCTAATGAAAGATTTAAGTGTGATAGTGCAAAAATTAACATGGCTTCAAGTATTAAAAAGAGTTTAAATACTTGCCTTTTTGTACTTGGTACGATAATATTTTTCTTAACTATTACTAACCTATTTATATACACTTTTCATATACCTAAAGTAATAAGTATATTTTTTAAAGGTATCTTAGAGATGACTCAAGGGTTAAATAGTTTAATAAATGTGAGTATTTTTGGAAAAGTTTATATAGCAATGTTTTTCTTAGCTTTTCAAGGTTTAGCAATTCATACTCAGGTAAAGTATATACTTCAAGAAAATGGACTTGATTATAATTACTTTTTAAAAGGAAGGATACTTTCTTCCTTCCTTGTTTTAATGGGGACAGCCTTTGCCATAGCAATTTGGTAGTACTGTTAAATCTGAAGATTTTCCAATATAACTTACTAAGATATCATCAAGTAAGTTATTGTTATCTTTGGTGTTAAATTCATTTGTGGTATAAACTGGTATATCAATAATAAGAGAATAAATATTTTCGTCTCGATTAAAGAATGCTGGTATTTTAGTAATATCAAAATATCCTTCTTTTAATGTCCATGTTCTTGTTTTACTATCTGTATTTTTGTAAGTAAGTTTATCTTTTAAGACACTGATACTTGATTGTTTGTTATCATCAAACATAATGGTAATAATTAGATTTGATGTGGTTGAATTATCCCTAATATTAACGATGGTTTTGTTTTGCAAATCATTTTCAATTGTTCTAAGTATTTCTGCTCTGATTACTTGATTTTTTTTAGCATATTTATTGTTAGTTTCAGAATCATTTAAATCTACGAGTAATCTAACCATAAACACTAGTATGACAGATATAAGTGCTATGCTTATAATTAGTTCTAATAATGTACTTCCTTTGTTATTCATTTCTTCACCCCACTATGTATGGATCAGCACTTGTTCCTGTTCCACTTATAATACTTAAATTACCTTTTATAAAAAATACTTTATTTATATATTTACTATCTGTTACATCGGCAATACTTAATACACCATTACTATTTAGATAGAAGCTTTGTATTAAGTTACTTTTATTTCTTGTTAAAAACCACATATCACTTCCAATATACATCCAGTTGTTGTTTTTGGTTATTGTTTTGTTATAAGCATCACTCGATGCATAAATGTAATCACTTATATATGGAAGGGAAAAATAATCATTTACATACGAACCATTATTACTTAATTCTTCTTTTGCTATAACATTTCCATTGCTATTTTTTAATGATTCATCTATACCACCTACATAATATGTTGCTTCATCTATGTAATCCATTAACGAAGACATACTATTTTGATATTCTACGATTAAATAATTTCTAATACTTGTATTGATATACACATTAGTTAAGGTATTATCATAACTTAATGTATTGTTCGTACCTATATCTATAAGTTTTACTTTACCATTTATAACTCCGATTATTCTAAATACTTTGGTATTATTTTTAAATTTAAGATAGTTACTAGGATTAATTCCTATGTATCTTAGAGAACCATCATTTAAGCCATATTCTAATTTTTCATCATGTTTAACTAAATTTAATTCATCAGAATGATTCATTAAATATCTTACTAAATTACTATCTGATATATCATTTTTTATTTCTTTTTTTAAATTATCTAAAAGAGTTCTATTTGTAATCATATTAGTTACAATAAATAACATTAGACTTAAAAAAACTAAAAAGAATGAATAAATAACTGTTATTGAAATAAAACCATTTTTTTTCATAAATCACCTATATACCTAAGGAAGCATAATAGCTTACACAATTTTTGTCAATACCTGGAGCACATTTAACCATTCCTAAGTTTTTATCTTGGGCTTCAGCATATTCTACTACTAAATAATAATCATACGAGGTATCATTTAAGGTATTAACATAATTTTTTAAATTGTAACTCATGTTAACTAGAGAATTTTTACATTTTTCATCTTCATCATTAAAACAATTATCAAACATTTTAGTGTCAATTAAAATCATTTGATTAACACGGTAATTTAGAAGTATTCCACTTAATGATTTAATATATTCTTTTTGGTTTTCTGTAAATAATGTTTCATAGTCTGTACCAATTACAACACTATAAGTATTTGTAAATGCTGTTTTTTTAACCATATCTATATTTGTGTATTCATCTAAAAATTTTCTTATGTAATTTGTTTCATAAATGTGAGCAACATCATCATAGTAAAGTCTCATTTCTTCATCACTAATGATAGCATCATATGAATTATATAGATATAATAAAGATGCTGATAATATAACAATAGTTATTATTGTTTCAATAAAAGCAAAACCTGTTTTTTTCATAAAACCATATCCTATTCTTAAATTAATTTTATAATAAAGTAGAAAAAAAATCAACCATTAATGATTGATTTACATATATTATTATAGGTGATAATCCATGAACTTTAAAAATTGTCATAATAACGGTTTTACCATTATAATATTATTTATACTGGGGATACTTATTTTTTATCAGACTTTGATTACTTTAATATTACCTTTTAGATTTAATATATTTATTTTGTTACTTGAAATATTTTTATTCTTTTTCTTCATGGTTAGAATCATTTGGCCATATTAATTCTTTTGTTTTATAAACATAACTAATAACTTTATTTAAATCTTTACATTTTTTAAATTCAGTATTCTCTTTATGAAGTGATGGGGGCATAAGCATTAAAATGTATAATAGTTTTTTTTCATAATCAATGTATGGAAACTTGTAAAAATACTTTTCTAAAGGTTCTTTAAAATCAATATTATCCCAGGTATTTTGGTATAATTTGTAAATATCTAAGACTGGTGTATCTACAAGATAATGATCCCAGCTGATTAGTTTATCACTTAAATAATGATCTAGAGATAAGTTATTGTGAACTATACATACTCGTACATTTTTCTCTGTTTTTACTAAATCATACCACTCATCTAATAGTTTATAGGCATAATCTATATTGTTTTTAATTAGGTAATAGTTTCTCATGAATAAATATACTGAAGGACTCATGTAAATATTATTAATATGTATATCAAATAAAGTATTATAATAATTATCTAAATATAGTAGATTACTTTTTATATCTTCATATATTTTTTTATAGTGGTCTTCGCTTACTTCTTTAAAATAACTAGTTTTGTTGTGTAAACTAGCTATTGTATCCATTAAATCATCAAGTTTCTGAGGTTCTGGCCTTTTTGTATCGCTAACATATTCAAAAACATTAACATCACTTCTTGATGCATCAATTAAACTGGGAAAGAAAATAAAACCACGGGATTCTAAGTAGTTATATAAATCTTTTAAGTCTTTATCCTTTTCTTTGATGATGTATTCTCCGGTCATTGTTTCTAGAATTGTTGCTTTACCTTTTATTGTGTATTTGTATGGTTTATATATTGATTTTAATATTTCTAGAGTTTTATTCATCTATTAATGGGATTATTATTTTATCCCCGCTCGTTAAGTTATTTAAATCATTGTATTTTTCTAAAGTGTTTTTTGATGTATTATATTTAACACATAATGTATCAATTGTATCTGTTTCTTTCATTTCATGAATATAATATGTAACATATTTTTCATCATCCATCTTTATATTATTTAATATTGTATTTTCTTCTTCAGCACCTATTCTTTCGTTGGTTTCCTCATCTTTTGCCTCTTCCTTGGGTTCATCTGGCACTTCTGTTCTTTCATCATCAATTTCATCAAGTAATTTTTCTAGTGATACATCATCATCACTTTTTAGCATTTCTACTTTTTTTACTTCTTCAGCTTTAATGCTATATTCGATATTTACTCTCAAGGTATCACAATCAATTACTTCATACGTAAAGTCTTCGATTTCAAAGACTACTGAATCAGGATCAATTTTTGATGAAAGACTTACTGAGAACGGTAATACAAATGAAAACTTTTCTTTGTTTACACTTACCTCGTGCATTTTGTATTCTCCGGAGATGGTGAAATTACCTAGAACTTCTTCTTCATTTGATGAGTAATCATGTTCAAGAGAAACACTTAATATTTCTCCGATGTTTGTTTTAAACTTAATATCTTTTGTAAATGGTATAACTAAATTCATATTTTTCCTCCTAGAAAATAATATGAAATTAAAACATGGATTAGAACTCTAACCCATGTATTTTGCATATACAATATCATTTATAACATATATATATATCATCTTTTCATTGACATAATAGCCATTATTAAAATTTATATTTGTACTTTCATCTTTTTCAATTGTGGGATTTATTACTACCTTCATAGTATTTCCTTCATATTCAATCTTATCTTTTGTTTTAAGGTAACCTTTTTCGATAAGTTTATTTACTTTAATTTGCATACAATGATTATATTCTTTATAATCAATAGTGCATTTAGTAGTTAACTCTTTTAGTTGTTCAAGACGATCACTTCCAAATTTTGCAGCGGATGTTTCAATCAAAGATTTATTGCTATTCCAGATACTTTGATTTACACCTTTTTGCAAGGCATTTACTCCGGCATTGGTAAGAAGTGTAACAATAACAATGATAACAATGACCGCAAGTAATTCCACTAATGTAAAACCCTTATTATTCATGATGCACCTACTTAAGCAATAATCTTAATGCTTCTTTAACTTGTTCTTCTAGTGATTTACTCTTATCAACTTGACCAAGTATCTTTTTAATTTCAGAAGATTTATATCCTAAAGCAGTTAATGTATCCATTAAATCTTCAGTGTTATCGCTAGCTATCTCATCACTAACTTCAATATCAATTTTACCTTTTAAATCAAGAATAATTTGACGAGCAAGTTTTTCTCCGATTTTAGGAAATTTTGTTAAATACAAAATATTTTCACGATCTATTGCATCAACTATACCAGCGATTGAACCTGTTGCAAGAATTGGAAGTGCTAATTTTGCTCCAAGTCCTTTGACACTGATTAATTTTATGAATAATTCATATTCTTCTTTTGTTTTAAAACCATATAAACTGTATTCATCTTCAGCTATTTTGTTATAAACATAAACTTTATATTCATTACCTATTTCATAACAAAATGGATTTGGAACAAAAATTAAATATCCAATTTTATTACATTCAATTACAATGCTATTACTATTTATTTCTGTAATCGTACCTATTATATAACTATACATTTCATTCACCACCTATATAATATCAAAATTATTAAAATTTATCAATATTTATGGGCGAGTTCTCCGTAAATTAGCATCTTTTTTTGTTTCTAATATTTTAAATTCATTTATGTATCGTATTATTTTTTTAGTTAAAATATCTAATACTTCGTTGTAACTTATCTTTTTATCAATGCTTTTAACTATCTTACCTAAATTAATTTGATATGAATATCTTCCACTAAAGATAAAAGTTACATCAAAATCACTTCTTATAGTATAATAATACCCATAGATAATACCTAATAGTTTTCTTATAGATTCGGCATCACTTAAAACTTTAGAATTTTGAAAATTTTCGAAAGTCACAAATTTAACATTGCCACGGAGAATGCATGATTCTACATTTGGTCCGAGTTTTACTTCGTACGGAGTGTTGTTGTAATTAATTAACACATCTTTTAGCTTATTATTATTTAAATTAAATTCTAAAGAGCCACATTTCATTAAATTATTATAATTACTTAAAATATTTTCAAGCAAACTTGCGCAAAAGTGAAAACTTTCTAGCTTGGCATTTGCATATATCACTGAGTTTCCATTTTGTTTTCTATAGTTAAATATATCTTTTAAAAACATTATTTTTTCTATTTCACTTTCTAAATTTGTCTTTGGTATGTATTCATCTGTAATGTTTTTAAAATCAAAGCAGATTCTTTTAACACGAAAACATATTTCTTTTTTATTAAACTTTAATGTTTTATATAACTGATAATAAGGGTAATATTCTTTTAAAATGTTTAGAATATTTAAGTTTCTTATATTCCATTCATTGTTATAATCATATACTCTTTTTATTATTTGAATATCTTTTTTACCTACATTTTCGATATGTTCAATAATTCTAAAATATTCAAGCAATGATATTTCATCACTTGACCAAGTATAACAATTTAAATTCAAATTATTTTTTATGTTGATTTTAGAAAAGAAGCCGTATAAATTATAATTAAAGTTAAATAATACACTTAATTTTTTAGTGTCTTTCAAAATATTTTTAATGTTATAACCAGTTTCATCCATTAAGATATTTCTTAAACATTCTCTTTTTTCTTTATTTTTCGTATTTTCTAGTACATTATTTATTTCATTAAATATAAGTTTTTCTAATACATTAGCTTCATAAATGGATGTTTTATTATTTAATAGAGGTTCTTTTGCTACACCTTCTCTTTTACAATTTTCTTTATATAGTTTTACCTTTAGTTTTACGATTTTCTCAAGTAAATCATCTACATCTTTACTACTATAATCTTTTACTATAACACACATTGTAATTAACCTATCATAATCATGATTATTACCAATATTATCTTTTATATACTTTATAATATCATTTTTTACAATATATTTTTCTAGTAATATTTCCATGTATACAATATTTTCTATTGTTATATCTTTTATTTTATTTTTTATTTTTAATATATGTAAATATTCTTTTAGAGTGTTATATCTTTTGGTTAAAAATTCAATGGTATTATCAATAATTTTTATATTTGATGCATCTATTAAATTTAGATATGTACCTATTTCTAGATTAATTGCATTCATATTACTATTTACAATTACTAGTTCATTTATTATTGAATTTATTCTTTCATTTATAGCACATCTTTTATTATTACTTAAAAATATTTTTTTATTTATGTCTTTCAATGCTTTCCATTTTATAAATAACTCATCTTTGTAATCATTTAATTCAATCATGTAATATTTTAATTTGCTAATTATTATTTTTAAATCAATGTTATTTCTCTTTGTATTATTATTTACGGGATTAAGAATGTTATCAAGTTCTAAAATTAATCTAGTTATATTATTGATATGTAAATTAATATCTTCATTTAGGGTTATATCAACGGAAGTTAAACTTCTTTTTTCTTTTAAAACTTTGGTGTATTCCTTATAGTACTTTTGGTATTCTTCATTATGTTTATTATAAAATGAAGATGGAGGCATCTTAATAAAATCTTGTAAATTAACAAGATTAACATTATTAGGTTTAGAAGAATTTTTAAATAACCAATTAAATAGTTTCATTATTTACCTCGTTTTAAAATTAAATCATTTTTGATATCTTCTTGCATTTTATTATAAATGTCATTTACCTTTTTATTAAGGGAATAATACCTTACATATCTTATTTCATAAACAAATTTATTTTCGCCATTTTTTAAAATTATTATTACAGGGGTAGGGTAAACATCCAAATCAATATGTAGTACTCCAGATTGTCGTAAATATATTCTTTTAATAAACGTTTTAAATTTTTGGGCATTATTAAAAAATAATGAATTATTACAATCATCAAAGATATATTCTAAGACATTTTTTGATGCACTCATTTCTTTTATACTGCTTGGAATATACATCTTATATATATAATCAACCAAATGATTTATCTCTTCAAGACCTTCATTTAGATAAAGTTCTTCGATAGTGACTGATCTATTATACAATTTTGCTTTTTTTAGTTGACTTGGAAACACAACCTTTTTTCTTGCAAAAAGACTATTAACTATTTGATAATCATATTTTTCCCAGTAAGGTGGGTAAAATTCTTTACTTTTATTAAAATCTGTTTCTGAATCCACTAAACCTTCGGGAACATAAAATATTTCCTTATTATCAAGTATTTCTAGGAAGAAATGGTAGTAATTAATATAATCATTTTCTTTATTTTCATTTGTATCTTTTAAACAATACATATTAATTATATAGCATGTTAAAGATATAGTTTTATTACCATCTTCAATTAATGTGTTGTTAAATAAAAATCTTAAATTATTGATATTTGTTATATTAAATAGAAAACTTAATGCAAGTGAATCATTAAAAATATTTTCGAGGTTAATATCTGATAATATTTTTCTTAAAGTTGTAATAACAAATCTTTTGTTATCTTGGTAAGTATTTTTGATAGCACCATTTGAATCTTTAAGAGTATCAAAAATATCTTTTTGTAAATAATTTATTAAATATTCTTTTTCATCATCAGTTTTTATTTTAAATTGTTCATTTACTACAATTTTTGTTTTATAAGAGTTTTTTATAAAGTTATATTTTAATTGGTATGATTTTTTAAGAAGATATTCTCCATTTTCTTTGTTGAATAAATCTTTAACACATCTAGATTTTATAATCAACTCATCAATTATATCACAATTTGTTGTTTCTATATTTATGTTTTCCAGGGTATTTTCCATTTCTTTAACAATATCATTTTTTATAATATATTTTTCAAGCATTATTTCCATAGCTACAATGTTTGATAGTGAATTTTCAAAATTTGAATTTAAATTAAATACTTTAATGTATTCAATTAAATTATTGTATTTATCAGATAAATATTTTTCATTATCACTAAATTCATATAAACTAATCATTTGATAATAGTTTGTTATTTCAAGTTCAATTGCATGAATATTATTAGAAATAGCTATGATTTTCCCTTCGATATTATTTATTTCACTTTTTATAGCATCTTTTTTACTTGGTTTTAAAAATATTCTTTTAGTTAAGATATCTTTTAAAACTTTATATTTAATATATAAGTTGTTTCTATATTCATTCATTTCTTGTTGGTAAACTAAAAATTTTAACATAATCTTTTTTAGACCAGATTTATTTCTTTCTTCGCTTTGATTAACTGGATTAATAATATATGATAACTCTAGGGATAACTTTGTTATAATTGTGCTATAAAAGTTTATTGATAAGTCTTCTTCTAATGATAAATCTATGCTAGTTATACTTCTTTTTTCATTTAATATTTTATTATATTCTTTATAGTATTTTTGATATTCTTCATTATGTTCATTATAAAATGAAGATGAAGGCATCTTAATAAAATCTTGTAAATTAACAAGATTAACATTATTAGATTCTTTTTCTTTTTTAAATAACCAATTAAATAGTTTCATATATCCCCCATTAGTGAGATATATTCTATCACAAAATTAACAAAATGTATATAAAAACTAACGAATATTTCTAAACGTTAGTTATTTAATTAATCTTTAAAAGTGAACATATAATCTAGTATTTGAACTTCATCACCTTTTTTAGCTCCGAGACGTTCAAGTTCATCTTCGATACCCATTCCTTTAAATTTACGAGCAAATCTTAATACTCCTTCATCTTCATTAAACTTTGTCATTAAGAGTAATGTTTCTATTTCTTTTCCACTTACTATCCAGATGTTACCATCTTTTTTAATACTATAAGGTTTTAAATCTTCATACTTGTACATCTTGAATGATTCTTTTGGATATAAATCTTCCTTCGGAGTATTTTTTAAAATATCATTTAATTTAGTAAGCATGTCTTCAATACCATTCATTTCATAACAACTGATTGGAATAACTAAAATTTCAGGATATGCTTTTTTAAATTTTTCTAAGTTTTCTTTAGCGTTTTCTAAATCCATTTTATTTGCTATTACTACTTCTTTTTTGTTTTTTAATATTTCACTATATTTGCATATTTCATTTCTGATTATTTTATAGTCTTCGATTGGATCTCTGCCTTCGCTTGAACCCATGTCAACAACATGAGCAAGTACTCTAGTACGCATTGCATGTTTTAAAAATAATGTTCCAAGACCAATTCCTTCGCTAGCTCCTTCAATAAGTCCTGGTAAATCTGCCATTACAAATGATTCATTATTTTTTAGTTTTACTACTCCAAGGTTTGGATTTAATGTTGTAAAATGATATGCTGCTATTTTAGGTTTTGATGCACTGATAACTGATAAAAGTGTTGATTTACCTACACTTGGCATACCTACTAGACCCACATCTGCTAAAACTTTTAATTCCAATTTAACTATTATTTCTTCACCTGGTTCACCCTTTTCACTAAATTTTGGGGCTGGTACATCATGAGTGGCAAATGATTTATTTCCTTTTCCACCACGGCCACCTTTAGCTGCAACAAATTCTTCACCATCAGTTATTAAATCTGCCATTACTTCATTAGTATTTGTATTAATTACTGTTGTTCCTTCAGGTACCATAATAATTATATCTTCGGCATTTTTGCCATATTTATTTGAACCTTTACCATTTTCTCCTTTCGGAGCTTTAATTATTTTACGATAACTTAAATCAATTAAAGTTTTTAAATTTTTATCAACCTTAAAAATAATACTGGCACCACGTCCACCATTTCCTCCATCAGGTCCACCCATTGGTACAAATTTTTCTCTACGAAATGATGTACATCCATCACCACCAGGTCCTGCCATTAATTTTATATTTAATTCATCTACGAACATAAAAAATCACCTGCTATAATTCTACCATGAAATTTCTTTTTTCACAAGTGAGTATGTAAATAATAAATTAATCCATACTATAATTGGTGGATATTATGGATAAAAGAAAATTATTTTATTATATAGTGTGCCTTTTTATAATAGGAGCTTTATTTGGTTTTATTTTTGAATCAGTACTTATCTCTATTAAAGAAAAAAGAATAATTACTAAACCTGGGTTATGGCATATGATACTTAAACCTATTTATGGAATAGGAATTTTACTTTTAACATTTATCTTTTATAAGTTTCAAGATAAAAATATATTAATTACTTTTGTTGGAAGTATTGTAATTTGTACAATTTTTGAATATTTAGCATCTATTTTTCAAGAATATGTATTACATACAAGTACATGGACATATAATACAGGAAGAATAAATATTGTTGCATCTATTACTTGGGGTGTTTTATCAAGTATATGGATTAAATGGGGACTTAAGTTATACACAAATGCTTTTAATAAAATTTATTCAAGACCTTTGAAAGTGGTAACGATACTTATATTTTTATTTTTAATCTTTGATATTAGTAAAACAACTGGTATAGTAAATAGATATTCTAAAAGAAAAAGAGGTATTGCTCCTACTACAAAAATAGATAAATATATAGATAAAACGTATAAAAATGGTGAAATTGAAGAAAAATTTCCAAATTTAAGGGTAAAAACATAAGTAATATTTGACAAACATAAAATATATTGTTAAAATTAATAAGT
>CAKOKR010000003.1 GCA_934095965.1 uncultured Bacilli bacterium | reverse complement strand
TCTCCTTATTTAAATTATAACAAAAATAAAAGTAGATCACATTCTTTTTTTGTGTCTACTTTTATTTTATCACTTCAAACCCCTTTATTTACATGTTGTTATTTTCATTATTCTTAATATTAGCTGTTTTATTAACATAATCTTGTAGTGAAACATTTTGATTTATTCCAGTTTCAACAGTACTTTCATTTGACATATTCATTTGAAAACTATTTGATGTATTTACATAATTATTATTCACCATATTTTCATCAAGTTTGAAATCACTCTTTTTTTCTTTTTTTAAATTAACAAAATAACCTATTAAAGAAAATATTAAAAATATAGTAATAATATCAAATATTAAGTAATGTTCTGTTATAAAACTAATAAAACCTGTCATGTTTCCTCCTTAATTTATGGTTAATGTTTCTCCAAGTGGTTGAATTTGAATAAATGTGTTTCCATCATTAACTTTTAGTTCTTCACCATTTGTGAAGTAATATTTTGTTTTTTCACTTCTTGATGATTTACTCCATTTAATTGGAATACTATAACCATCAGTTATGTAATATCCAGTTCCTGAACCTACATTTTCTACGTCTTGGCGACCTTTATTTTCACCATCATTTAATGTATAGTTTTTAACTTGATATGTAATTATATTTTTAAAATGATATTGTTCTTTTGTTACATAATCTGTGTGAGCTTTGCCATTTACACTTCTTAAATAGTATTGATGTTCTGCATCATATGTATAACTTGATACCATTCCACTTGAATATCTAATTGAAACATTATCAGCTTTAGAACTACCTTCCATTTCAGATAAATTAATTTCATCGATACTATAATTTAATAACAAATTACCTTTTCTAGTTGTTCTTTTATTACCAAGACCAGTATTTAATTTTTCAATACTTGTAAATAATGTATGTTCACTTGATACATTTAGAGTTTTATCTCTCCATCCTGTTTTTGTGTTATCAACCACAATTCTATCTACTCCAAGGGCACTGAAGTCTCTTTGTGCTTGGGGACTTTGTCCATGATGTACATAAATTGCATCATTTTCTAAAGCATAATCAATAAAATAATGTCTTGCACTACGAATTGAACCAATACGTGCAGTATTTTGATCCATAAATAGTGCCATATATCTTGTAATTCCACCTTCAACAATTATTTCATACATAATATAAGCATCTTGTAAACCACTTTGTAATGGTCTTGCAACATTAATATTATTAATCATAACTGCATATGGTCTTGAAGTACTATTTTCATCAACTATTTTTAGTTTCTTTGGTGTTGTATTATCTTTTACTATTACATCAGGTGAATCATTTTTAGGTTTATCTTCCTTTTTATCTTTACATAATATAAAAGCCACTACACCAAGTATTAAAATAACAACAAGTCCAATTCCTATAAATAATTTATTTTTATCTTTACCAATTTTAATTTTTAGTGATTTCATTTACTACCTCCGATATTTTTGTTCTCTTTCTAAATCTCTTTTCTTTATAGTTTCTCTTTTATCATATAACTTTTTACCTTTACAAATGCCTATTTCAAGTTTAGCATAACCATCCTTTAAATATATTTTTAAAGGTATTAAAGTATATCCATCTCGTACTATTAATTCGTGTAATTTTTTAATTTCATTTTTATGAAGTAAAAGCTTTCTTTCACGAGTTGGTTCATGATTAAAGATACTACCTTCATCATATTTATCAATAAACATGTTTATGACATATGCTTCATTATTTTTTATTCTAACATAACTATCAGTTAAATTAACTGAACCTTTTTTAACAGATTTTATTTCTGTTCCAACAAGCACAATACCTGCTTCTTTAGTATCTATGATAAAGTAATTAAAGTATGCTTTCTTATTTTTTATTTCCATCTTTATCTTCCTTTACTAATTCAAAATCAATTATTTTTTGATCCTTATTAGCGTTGATAACTTTAACTCTTACTTTATCTCCGATGCGGTATTTTGTTTTTTTATCACTACTTACTAAAGATAACATTTCTGGTACGTGTTCAAAATAACCTGGTAAAGTACTTATGTGAACTAGACCTTCAACTAGGTTTGATAGTTCAATAAATAAACCAAAGTTAGTTACTCCGCTGATAATTCCATCATATTCTTCACCAATATGACTTTCCATATATTCAGCCATTTTCATATCTAATACTTCACGTTCTGCTTCGATAGCATTTACTTCAGTTTCACTAGAATGTTCGGCAACATCAATTAAATATTTAGCATTGAAATTAATAGTTTCCATATCGATTCTATTTTCAAAAAGATATGTTCTTAATAATCTATGAACAGTTAAATCTGGGAATCTTCTTATTGGACTTGTAAAATGAGTATAGTTTTTACTTGCAAGTCCAAAGTGACCAATATTGTTGGTACTATATATAGCTTTTTTCATACTTCTTAAAAGCATATCAGATAAAATCATAAATTCATCTTTATCCCTTAGTTCATCTAGAATTTGTTGCATAGTTTTTGGAGTTAGGGAATTCATGTTGACATTTAAATGATATCCAAGTTGTTTTAATAGATTGCTGAAATCTTCGATTTTATCACTATTTGGTAAATCGTGAACACGATAAATAAATGGAAGATCCATGTTACTTATATGAGTTGCTACTGTTTCATTAGCTGCTATCATAAAGTCTTCGATTAACTTTTCACCAGTTCCTTGAACTCTTTTTACTATATCTATTGCTTTACCATTTTCATCTTGAACTACTTTAGCTTCATCAATTCCAAAGTCAATGTATCCGCGGCTTACTTTTTCAGCACGTAAAATCTTAGCTAGTTCATGCATTAATTTTAAAGTATCTGCAAATTCTTCATAGCCTTCAGGTATAATATTTTCATCTAGAATCTTGTTGACATTTTTATAAGTCATTTGTTTTCTTGATTTAATAAATGATGGAAATATTTCATAGTCTACTACTTTTCCTTTGTTATTTATTTGCATAACACAGCTTATAGTTAAACGTATAACTTCCGGATTTAGGGAACAAATACCATTTGATAATTGATGTGGTATCATAGGTATTACAGTATCAGCTAAATAACTTGATGTTCCACGGCTAAATGCACTTTCATATAGTTCTGTTCCAACTTTAACATAGTTTGATACATCTGCGATATGTACTCCTAGTTCATAGTTTTCACCATTTTTCTTTACACTTATGGCATCATCAATATCTTTTGTATCATCACCATCTATTGTAAAAATTATTTCATTTGTTAAGTCTTTTCTTCCGATGAGTTCTTTTTCACTTACTTCATCAGGTATATGTTTTAATTCTTCAATTACAGCATTACTAAAGACTGGATCTATTGAATGCTTAGCAGCTATTGTTAAGATATCTACACCTGGATCATTTTTATGTCCAATTATTTTTTCTATTTTACCAAGAAAAACTCTATCTCTTATTTCTTTTAATATTGCTACTACTACCTTGTGCCCTTCAACACAACCTTTCATACTTTCTTTAGTTATTCTAAATGCTACATTTAATTTTTCATCATCTGGTTTAAATGATAATTTTTTGTTAACAACAATCATTTCTCCGACAACATATTTTAAATCTCTTTTTAAAATGTGTCTAATTACTCCAGATGGATCTGGGTCATCTAATTTTGAAGTTATTTCAACTTCAACAAAATCTCCGTGAATTGCTCCCATTAAGTCTGTTTTATAAACAAATATATCTTCTCCATCTTTAACATCTACGAACCCATTGCCATTTTTATTAATACGCAAAATCCCCACTTTAAGGGCTTTTGTATTTTCCATAAGAATGTATTCATGTTTTTTTGATTTGTGAACTATTCCTTCTTCCACCAAGGCATTCAAAACATTTTCCATTTCTTCAATTTCTTGCATGGAATTCATATGTAATTTTCTATTAATATCATTTAATGTTTGAGCTTTTGTACAGTCTTTTAGTGCTTCAATTATTTTTTCTTTCATCCAATCTAACCTTCTTTATAAGTACAAACCATCTTTTCGTCCTTCCAAGATACTTGTACATAACTTTTAGTATCTTCACTAATTTTCTTTTTGTTTATTGGATTTATTAAATTACTATCGATGTATTCTCGGTTAATTAACTTTTCAAAATCTACTTTACATAAGTTTTTAAATGCATCACATAATACTTCATTATAATTTTCATCTTCTGCTAACTTACATGCTGCTTTTTCTACTTCATTGTAATATTTCTTTACACTTTTATCTTTTAAGCCACCAAAAATTAAAACGATAGCTAGTATAATCGCAATAACCCCAATTAAAATTAATAAAATTGTTTGAACCCGCTTTTTATCTTTCATATTTATCACACATAAAGTATATCATATTTAAATAAATTTAACTAGTCTTAAATTCACATTTTTTTTCATTATTTATCCATTTGATAGTTACTCTTTTCGTCCTTTCTTCTTCTATATTATTTTTTGTTGATGGATTTGTTAAGTTTTTCCTTAAATATCCTTCATCTAAAAGTGTTCCAATTGTCACTGTTGTATTAGATGTCATATTCTTAACTTCAGCATATACGCATGCTGCATTTTCAATTGTTGTTTGATATTCTTTTATCTTTTTTTCATTATCTCTTTGTGTCATTCCTGTCATACTCACTCCGACCGTTACAGAAACTGCTGCTAAAAGAGCTATAACAACTAGTATTTCAATTAATGTAAATCCATTTCTTTTCATACGCGTCTCCTATCATTAGTATTATTATACATTATTGATAAAAAAAAATAAAGTATGTTTCAACTTTATTTTAAGAATAATACTAAAGATATTACAAAGAAAAGTATTCCTAGAATCATTGTTAATCTTGTTACAACAAGTTCTAATCCTCTTTCTTTTTGGTGACCAAATAAATTTTCATTTCCACCAGTTATAATTGAACCTGCATCACTTGCTTTATTTCCTTGTAAAAGAACTATAGCAATTAATAATACAGATACTACAAGTAATATATTTTCTAACATATTTAACACATCCGTTCTTTATTAATTTATCACAAGTTTACAAACTTTGCAACATTTATTTATTTTCTTCCTTATTTTTCTTTACTTTTTTATTTGGATCTTCTTTAACTTCAGTTTGTTTTTCTTCTTCGCTTTCTTCGATAGGTTTAATCTTACCAGTTTTTACGATAGATTCAATTTGTTCTTTAGTAATTGTTTCATATTGCATTAATGCATCACTTAGGGCAAAGATTAAGTCTTTGTTTTCGCCAATAATCTTTTTAGCTTTTTCATAACAATCCTCGATAATTTTACGAACTTGTTCATCAATTTCTAAAGCTACTTGATCTGAGAAATCTCTTGATTTAGCATAATCTCTTCCTAAGAAGACATTTTCACTCTTTTCCTCATATTGAACTGGACCTAAATCACTCATTCCATATTCAGTAACCATACTTCTTGCAATACGTGTTGCTTTTTTGAAGTCATCACTTGCTCCGGTTGAAATTTCATGTAAGAACATTTCTTCACTTACACGACCACCTAGTAAGCCAGTGATTTGAGCTAACAATTCATCTTTAGTCATGACAGCAATTTTTTCTTCTTTTGGAAGCATCATTGTGTATCCACCTGCCATACCACGAGGTATAATTGTAATTTTGTGAACTTCTTGAGCATCTTCTAACTTTATACCAATTACAGCGTGTCCCGCTTCATGGATTGAAACAAGTTTCTTTTCTTTATCTGTAATTTTTCTTGTTGTTTTAGCAGGTCCGAGTAAAACTCTATCTGTTGCTTCATCGATTTCATCCATTGTTATGGCATGTTTATTACGACGAACAGTAAGAAGTGCAGCTTCATTTAGTAAGTTTTCTAGATCTGCTCCAGAGAAACCTGGTGTACGTAAAGATAAATTTGTTAAATTAACATCTTTACCTAATGTTTTATTTTTAGCATGAACCTTTAAAATTTGTTCACGTTCATTAGCATCTGGTAGACTTACTGTTACTTGTCTATCGAAACGACCTGGACGAAGTAGAGCTGGGTCTAAAACATCTGGTCTATTTGTAGCTGCAATAATAATGATGCCTTCATTTTCACCAAAACCATCCATTTCAGTTAATAATTGGTTAAGGGTTTGTTCTCTTTCATCATGTCCACCACCAAGACCTGTTCCTCTTTGACGACCTACAGCATCAATTTCATCTATAAATATTAGACATGGGGCATTTCTTTTTGCTTCTTTGAACATATCACGAACACGTGATGCTCCGACACCTACAAATAATTCAACGAAATCTGAACCACTTATAAAGAAGAATGGTACATTAGCTTCACCAGCAATAGCTTTAGCAAGTAAAGTTTTACCTGTTCCTGGAGGACCTACTAATAATACTCCTTTAGGAATTCTTGCTCCCATTTTTTCAAACTTTTTAGGGTTCTTCAAGAAGTCTATTAATTCTTCAACTTCTTCTTTTTCTTCTTTTAATCCCGCTACATCTTTGAAACTTTTCTTATCAGAATCATTACTTAATCTAGCTTTGCTTCTACCGAAATCCATTGAGTTCTTATTTGAATTAGCTAGTTTTGTAAATAAAATATACATTATTACTACCATTAATAATAAAGGTAATACATTAACTGCTAAATAAAGAATAATATTTTCACCTGGATCTGGATTAGTATCATATTCTTTAACATTATTTTCATTAATAAGTTCAAGAACTGTATCTAGTTCACCAGCAACAACTTTTGATGTAAATTTTTCAGATTTTTTATATCCTTCTAATCTACCTTCAATTACATAAATGCTTTTGTTACTTTGTGGAGTAACAGTTATTTCTGTTACATTATTTTCTTTTAATTCAGAAATTAATTCCCCTGTCTTTAGTTCTTTTACTGTAGTTCCTTGCATATTTAGTGCAAGTAGCACAAAAGCAATTACTGCCATTAAAACTATGTAGGGTAATAAATTTTTTAAATTGTTATTTTTTTTCATTTTTGTATTCATTTAATTATTCACCTTGCCTCACATTTAATTATTATATCATATTTTTCGGAAATGTCTTTAGAAAATTGTGATTTTTTTAGATTTGGTACCCATAAAATGGTATTATTTGCATCAACTAGGATGGGATAAGTACTTCTTTTATGTTTTGGCACCTTATTATCTATAAAAATATCACTTACTTTTTTACTACCATTTAAATTCTTAACAACTATTCTATCACCATTATCAAATGACCTTATATACAAAGGAAGTTTTATTTCATTACTATTTAATAATATACATGAATTTGTGTTATCTTTTTTAGTCTCATCATTATAATAAAAGTAATAATCTGATAATTTCATATCTTTGTCTAATAAAACTTTATTTAATACTTTATCATTTTTCTTTAATATCAAAATCTTTCCATAGCTGTTTATTCCTTGATAGTTGTTATTTAAATCAATTGATTTGTTATCTAATGTGTATAACTTCATTAAATTTTTCATTTGTTCATCAGATATATCAAATAAATCTTTTTTTTGAATTTCTTTAATTAGTAATTCTAGAGCTTTTCTTTTGATAAAATCACTTTCATCCTTTATTTTGTTAATAACTATTGAATTATCCACAATAAATTTATTATTTATAATATAAGTATTAACAAAATTATCATATTCTATTAATTCTTTTGAAAATTTCAAGTATTTTTCATGAACTTTGTTATTTTCTTTTTTTAAAAATGGTAATATATAATGACGATATTTATTTCTTGTATGTTCCAATTCTTCGTTTGTTTTATCAATTCGATATGGAATATTATTTTTATTTAAGTAATCCAAAATATTATCTTTTGTAGTACTTAATAATGGTCTTAGAATTTTATATTCATCATTTTTATTAATCATTTTTATTCCTATGTAACCACTTAAATTGCTTCCACGAGTTAAACGCATCAATATTGTTTCAATTAAATCATCACCATGATGTGCTGTTAATAAAATCTTTGCATTATATTTTTTTATTAATTCATCAAAGAAATCATATCTTCTTTTTCGGGCATCATCTTCACTAAATTTGTTATTAGTGTATTTATTTATTTCAAGTAATTCAAATATTAAGTTATTTTCTTTTGAATAGTTTTCTACCATTTCTTTTTCTTCTTCGCTTTCAACTCTTAATTTGTGATTTACATGAGCAACAATTATTTTTAAGTTTAATTCATTCTTTATTTCATTTACTAAGCTTAATAAGCACATTGAATCTGGTCCACCACTGCAAGCTACTACAACTATGTCATTTTTATTAATATTTTCTTTTAAAAATTCTAGTTCTTTATTCATTTTAGCTCCTTTAGATTGTATACAAGCATATCCATTATATTACCATCTAATATTTTTTCAGGTTCATTACTTTGATAATTAGTTCGATGATCTTTCACCATTTTATAAGGTTCTAAAATATAACTTCTTATTTGGCTTCCAAAATTGATACTTGATGATTCACCTTTTAATTCATTTGTTTTTTGTCTTTCTTTTTCTAGTTCAATCATATATAACTTATTCTTTAACATTTTCATTGCTTGTTCTTTGTTATTTAGTTGACTTCTTTCATTTTGACAAGTAACTACTGTTTTAGTTGGAATATGGGTAATTCTTACTGCGGAATTACTTGTATTTACAGATTGACCTCCGGCACCACTAGAATGATATACATCAATTTTTAAATCATTTTCTTTGATTTCAATGTTAATTTCTTTTTTTATCTCTGGCATGATACTTACTGATGCAAATGATGTATGTCTTCTTGCTCCGGCATCAAATGGTGATATTCTAACTAAACGATGAACACCAGTTTCATTTTTTAAATAACCATAGGCATAATCTCCGTTTATTTTTAAAGTTACACTTTTTATACCTGCTTCTTCACCTTTTTGTTCATCAATTATTTCCCACTTGTAGTTATATTTTTCACAAAATCTTTGATACATTCTCTCGAGCATGCTTGCCCAGTCACATGATTCAGTTCCTCCAGCTCCGGGATGAATTTCTAAATATGCATTTAATGAATCAAATTCTCCGCTTAGGGTAACAGCTGTTTCTAAGTCATTTATTTTGCTACTTAGTGTTGATAACTCTTCGCTTATCAACAAAATAATATCGTTATCAACATCACTATTTAATAATTCTAAACCTTCATTAATTTGTTTATTTAAATCACTATATAGAGATAATTCTTTTTTTAAGTTTGATAACTCTTTATTAACTTCGTTAGCTTTATCAATATTTTGCCAAAAATCTTCCTTGGTTTGTTCTTCTTCTAATTCTTTTATTTTCTTTTCCTTTGCTTCTAAGTCAAAGATACCTCCCGAGGTCACTTAAAGTATTATTATATTCTGTTAATTTTATTAACAATTCTTCTTTTTGCATAGTTTCTTCCTTTCTTGGAAAATCAAAAACACTCACTTTTTTTGCCAGTAAATAAATTATAATATATATACGTTTGTTAATCAAGTGTTTTTAAAAGAAAAAGCTAGGATATTCGACCTAGCTTAATAAATCATGTCTTTTTTTAAGTGATTTCATTGATAAACATAAACCTAGAACTGATATTCCGCCAACTATGATATCAATTACAACATCATCTGCTGTTTTTGGATTTTCTTCAGTTACGATTTTTTTATCTTCATATGCAAGGGCATATGTTGAGAATCTATCACTAGCAAATGATAAAACATTACCATTTAGTATTGTTTCAATGATTTCTGCTTTATTATCATGATATCTAATAATATAATATACTCTCTTATAATCCTTATTTGTATTTAATAATTCATCTGGAATAGCAATATTAAATACTATTTCTTTTGATAAACTTGAAAGTGTTCCAACAATTTCATTAGTTGCAGAATTTTCTACATTTAGAGTTATATCAAAGTAATTTGTTAAATTTAATTTTTTATCTTGTGCTATTTTAGAAATAGATTCAGATATATCTATAGATAATTGATTTTTTTCCATTTTGTTAATTGTTACAATAACCATTGGGCTTATTCCATCAATTTCAATTTTTCCATCTTTGATAGCTTTTGCTAAATCTTCAATGTAATCATCTGCAGATTTAACTCCGATAATTACTTCAGTTACTTTTTTAGTTTCATCAATTGTCGGAGCTTCAACACTTAGTTTTTTACTGCCAACAACATATGTGTTATTTACTAAAGTTTCTGTATAATCTTTGTCTAAGTATTTTGCAACACTACTTGAATATGTTCCTCCAGTTATGGTAGTTTTTACTTTACCAATGTATTTTGGATTATTATATCCTTCTTTTATATTTGTAACACCTTCATCAGTTAATGTTAAAACATCGAAAGCATTACGGCTTGTTGCATTTGTTATTAGTTTTGTATTGCCAGAAATATTTACTTTCATTTCTTGAGCAACTTTTCCTAAGTCATAAATTGCAATTGCACTACCTTGATTGTTTGTGTTAATAAATGTTCCTCCAGTTATGTTAAGATCTAAGATATTTGTTTCTCCTTCAATATCTGTTGTGTAAGTTCCTCCGAATACATATAAGGCATCTTGTAACCAAGCATTACCACTATAATTATAGAATTCTTTTACATCATCAATATCTGAAGAAATGGCATTAAATGTTCCTCCGGAAATGTTAACTTTTCCCATTCTTAGTGAAACTCCACCATTAAATGTTCCTCCGGAAATTTTTAATGATATAGGTCCTGGCATATAAATTGCTGGTCCATATTTTGCAGTTAATGTTCCTCCAGTTATCTCAAAATTCATTGCACCTGTTGTATTATTTCCTGTTAATGGAGCTAGTTTTGATACAATTTCTCCTCCATTAATTATTGCAGTACTTCCAGACATACAATATACACCGTAATCACCAGTTTCAATTTTTCCGCTTTCTAAAATAAATTTAGCTTTAATTGTTCTTGTTATCTTATCATTTTTATCTTTAACATAATCTCCTACATAAATAGAATCCGTTATAATTATTTTACCGCCATCTTTTGAAGATTTAATGGTTAATGTTCCTAAATCTTCGATTTGTGGTGATGTTAATGTGTAACCATTTAAGTCAATCATTACGTTTTGATTTTCATTAATCTTGATTGTTTCTTCATAATTTTTATCTAAGATTATATTTTGTTCATTGTTGTCTATTTTTCCTTGTAATGTTTCTGCAGCTTTTACGTTAGTAATCATCATTAGTGATACTACAAAAAGTATAAGAATTTTTTTAATATTTTTCATGTTATCAACTCCTTCTATAATTCGATTTTATCACAATATAAAAAAAAAGTAAAGTGATTTACATTCAATCGACTTCACTTTACATTTATTTTGTTAATTCAACATTATTTACATACAACTTATAGCTATTTAAATCTATATTTGAGTATGTTGTATCTTCATCAACTAATGAGGTAACAATTGTATCCTTGGTTAGTTTAATTTTTGATGATTTATTTAATTTCAAAATTATACTTTTTGCAATATTTTCACTATTGATTGAGCCTTCGAAATATGAGTTTGATGTCATCATCAGATTTATCCGGTGAATTTGTGTTATCACTATTCATATTACCCGGTTCCACCATTTGATTATTATTAGTTTCAACATTATTTTTAGCATAATACATTATAAATCCTATAGATAAAATAGTTAATACAATAAGAATTACCATTATAATATTTTTGTTTTTTCTTTTAATTTTTTTCATCTCCTTGAAATATTTATGTTTTTTATTATGTAATTAAATTTACATATAATCACTTTCTATATGAGGGATTCTAACAATATTTTGTGAAATTTAAATGTAAATATTAAAAAAAATGTAGAAACTAATCTACATCTTTAGTAATTATTTTATCCTTCTTGCTTCAAGATAATATCTCTTGTCATATGAATGACCCATTGAGAAAGTTTTTCTTGGAAGTGAACCATCTAAAATAACTGTTTTAAATAATTCACTCTTTGGCATTGCATCAAATATAAAACCTACATTCTTATCATTTTTACGAGTTAATTCTTTAGTTACTTCTTCACCATGAATATAATCTATTTTTCCAGCATTTTCTTTTAGGTATTCATCTAGGAATATTTGAATTGAACCAACAGAAATATTTGATTTTGGATTTTCAATATACCAAATTTCATCTTTATCTTTTGTTATTATTTCAAATTTTTCGCCGTTTCCTTCTTTGTTAATAATATAATATTCTTTTAATTTTTTTATTAAATTTTCTGGATTTGTATCAAATACAACTCTGTTGATAGCTTCGAATTCTAAAGCATCACTATGAAGATTTACAAGTTCCACTAAAGCATAACGAGCTGGGTTATTTAAGTATTCTTCTTCACTCATTGTTTTCTTTAAGTTTTCATAACAAGCCTTGGCTGTTGCTAGTGAATGATTTCCATCTCCCATTGCAAATAGTAAAACACCTTTGTCTTTCACATTATATTTATTCTCAAATGTTTCTTTATCTGCTAAAAGTTCTAACTTTTTATCAATTTCATCCATTGCATCATTATTAAGTGAATATCCTTTGATGTGTCCCCCTTCTTTCATTAAATCAAAATCATAAACAACATCATTTTCATTTACTTTTGTTTTTAGTGATTCAATAATATCTTTTTTATCATCATCAATTAAAATCATAATATGTGGAAGTTCTAATGTTGCATTTTCTCTGATTTTAACACGTGGTGGAATTCTTTCAATAACTGTTTTTTCAGTTGCTCTGATTGGGGTTTGGCTGCCAACTTCATAATTGTAACCTTCAAGGTCAACGATTCCCATTAAACCTTCACGAACTTTCCCATCTTTTTGAGTTCTTCGTAAATATATCATGCTATCTTTATATTCTTTAAAGAAATCTCCATCCATTAATGTTTTCATATTTTCATTAATATTATTAATTCTTTCTTGAACATTTTCTTCTTCAAGATATATTTCTGGTAATGTTAATTTTAGTGTTGAAGGATTATCTCCGACGATTTTTTCAACATCAGCCCAATATTCTGGTTCACTTGTATATTGATCACAAGCTACTACACTCCATTTTGTCATATCTGTATTTTTAGGAAGTAGTATATTTCCTCTTTTAAAAGGTATTTTCATTTTATTCATCTCCTTATATAAATTATATCATAATAGATTTTATTTTTAAATTACTATTGTTGATATTTTGTTATATCATCAACCTTTAAGGCAAAGTATGGTACATCTTTATTTTCTTCTTTAATAAATAATGCAAATGTATTATCAACATTAAAATATCTTATATCGTTTGGTCCATAACTCACTGTTTTTGTCATATCCATTGCTGCTTCACTTTTTACTTTACCACCAGTTTCATCTAATCTAAATTCAATACTTTGAAGTGCTTGATATATTTCACATTCATCACCATCTTTTGCTAAAAATGTTTTATTTTCTAAATCTTTGTATTCTTGCTTTACTTTAAAATCAATATATGGTGCTTTGAATGTATCTTCATCTGACATATTTCTGCTTCCTGTGTATTCTTCTTTATTTTTTAATAAATTTTCATAAATTGTTGCAAATGTATCTCCGTTTGGATTTTTATAAAAAATTACTTCATCATTATTTTTAGTCTTAACTGATATTGCAAATTCATCTGAGTTGTTATAAAATAACACACTGATTTGTGATCTTACTTTTTTATTTGATTTATTTGTTATGCCAAAGTATCTAATATTTTCTTTATCATTAAATGGTCCATTATCTAGTTCTTTAAATTTATATTCATATTCAAACTCACGGTATAACATTGAGTAAAAGAAATATCTTTTTGTGTTTGATTCAAAATTATTTAAATCTTCTTCATTCCAACTAAAATCATTTAAGATATCACTTTCTTGATTAAATTTTTCTTTGATACCTTTTTCAATTTCTTCTTTTAGTTTTAACGTTTTAAGTCCATAATTTTTATAATAATATTCATCTGATATCATGTCTTTAGTAAAGTATTCTTTATTAAGATTTTCTACCGCTTTGTTTTTATTTTTAAATACTATATCTTGTTCTACAACTTCATTTTTTAAGTCATTCCAAACTAGTTGGAATGTTGGACTCCATGCTGTGTCTTTAGTTATTTCATCATACATTGTTGGTATGACTGTTACACCTTTTGTCTCTTTAATAGGTTTGTTGTTTTCTTTTTTTACTGCTACTGCAATTACTCCGATGATAAGTACTATAAAGGCACTTATTTTTAAAATTGTTTCTTTCTTTTTCACAAACATCATCTCCTTATATTAATAATAACATAAAGTTTAATTTATTTAAATAGTTTTATAAAATTTCTTCATCATCTAATTCATAATGCATAACTATGTCTCTATCATAATATGTAATTCTTCCACTTGGTAAAAGTAACATTCTATTTATTCCAAGATTATCTACAAAATCTAGATTGTGTGAAACTACTAACATAGTTCCTTTGTAATTTTTAAAAGTATCAGCAATTATTGATTGGGTCATTGGGTCTAAATGATTAGTTGGTTCATCTAGTAATAAAGTATTAGCACCACTTAAAGATATTTTTGCTAATGCAACACGACTTCGTTCACCTGGTGATAAAACTTCTATATTTTTGTAAATATCATCTCCAGAAAATAAGAAACTACCAAGCACTCTTCGTATTTCATAATCTGCTAATCCAAAATTTCTAAAGTTATTAAGAATTGTTTTATTTGTATCTAATATTTCATGTTCTTGTGCATAATATGCTATATCAGTTTTATCTGTTATTTCAATACTACCTTCGATTGGTTTTAAGTATCCCATTATTAATCTTAAAAGTGTTGTCTTACCAATACCATTTTCACCTACAACTAGTAGTTTTTCTCCGCGTGATAAATCAAAGTTTAAATTTTGGTATAATAAATTATCTTCATCATAACCAAATGTAAGATTATTACATTTTATTGGAATGCTATAACTTGGTCTATTTATTTGAATATTAAATCTTGTATATTTATTATTTTTTTCAAGTGTTACTTTTTCTTTTTGTAATCTTTCTAATTTTTTAATTCTATCTTTTGCAATATTTGCTTTCTTTTCATTGCCACCAATGTATTTTGCAATAATGTTTTTTAATTTTTCTTCTTCTTTAATTTGACGATCATATAATCTTTTCTTTGCTAAGTCTCTTTCTTGTTTTATCTTTTGATACTTTTCATAGTTACCATTATAAATTGTAATGTCATGTTTTATTTTATCAACATATAAAGTTTTGTTAGTAACTTCATTTAAGAATTCTGTGTCATGGGAAATAACTAGAATAATTCCATGATATTTTTTTAAGTAATCAATTATATAATCTTTTGTATCTAAATCTAAGTGATTGGTTGGTTCATCTAGTAAAAGTATTTCTGGGTTACTATATAATAATCTTGCAAATGCAATTTTTGATTTTTGACCACCGGATATATCGTTTAATTTTAAATCTAGTAATTCATCATTTATATTCATCCCACTTATTATTTTAAGGAGTATTGATTCTGCATTATATTCATCATAGTATTCTAGTAATTCACTTACTTTATTAATTTTTTTATAATATTTTTTTAATTCATAATCATTATCTATTGTTGAAATAGTTTGGTATAAATCTTCGAGTTCTTTTTTTAAATTTTTTATTGGTCTTCCTTCAAGAAGATAATCAAATACAGTTTCATCTTTGTTTTCTACATCATCCATTATAACTTGAGGCAAGTATCCAATTTTTATTTTGGTATCTAATTTAATAGTTCCACTATCCGGAGTTAAATTACCTAATAATATATTTAATAATGTTGATTTACCTGCACCATTTACTCCGATTATACCCACTTTATCATTGTTATTAACTTGGAATGAAGCATTATCAAAAATAACTTGAGTTCCAAAAGACATGCACAAATTATCTATTTTCATGAATAACCCTCCTTCCTTTTTGTTTATTATAATATATATCAACCTGTTTAACAAGTAATTTTTTAAAAGTGTTTTTATCATAACATATGTTTGAAATATTGTCAATACATTTGTTTGAAAATTTATTTAATAAAAAAGACCTATTTATTAATAAGTCTAATTTAATTTTTTATCTAATAATGTTAGTAAAGCTTCATTACCTTTTTCTGTTAAATGAATTCCATCCGCCATTAAATAATCTTTTTTCTTTTGAATTTTACTATAGAAATTTATTACTTCAACATTATCATATTTTGATAAACTATCTAAAGGTTTTCCACTTGATACAATATATAATTTGCTATCTTTACAAAGTTCAATTAATTCTTGATATTCTTTGGTAGATATTACTGTTGAATTATCAAAAGCTATTACTATTTTTTTAGATAATGTATCTTCTTTGATAGATTTTTCAATTGATTCTTTTAAATCTAAATAACTAAAGTCTTTCTTAACTTCAAATTTTGCATCGCTGAAGTTTGTTTGAATCGCTTCGAAGTTATAAAAGAGGATATCATTCCCATAAAAAGTTGTTTTATTTTTTAATTCTTCTTTATGTTCCTTGATTAATTCTTCCTTTTTAGTTTTAAAAGTATCTTTGTATACATTATATATTGCATTGTAAACAATATTTGTATATTCTTTTCTACCTTTTGGGGGAAGATGTATTCCATCTGAATAGAACCAATCTTTTTGTCCTTGTGATAATGTGTACCAATCAATGATGTGAAGGTTAGAATATTTTGTTGATAACTCATTTAGGCTTTCATTAACACTTGGCATATTTGTTGTATTTATCCAGAAAACTGTTCGATCTGTTAAAAGGTCCATTATTTTTTCTTTGCAACCGTTTCTACAATCACCATTTGTTCCAAGATGGATAACCACTGGGTCACCAAGTTTGTTATTTTCCTTTAATTCACTGATTATTTGATAACCTACGTATGTTGAACGTGATTCTTTTGAATCAAAATAACTATTTGGGAAAGTTTCATGTAAATTGTTCATTGCTCCGAGCATTACTGAGTCACCGATGAATGTTACTGGTAAAGCCTTGGTTAGTTCTTCATAGTTTGCTTCAGATTCTAACTTTTCTAATTCTTTTGTCCAGTCATCTTCTTCTTGTTGTTTTATTTGTTGATACTCCTTTTGTTTTTCTTCCATAATTTTTGCATTTTCTGCGAGTTCTGCTTCGAGTTCTTTCATTTCCTTTTGATGATTTTTTACTGTTATGTATTTGTAAGCTCCAAATGTCGATGCTCCGATGATAACAATTAATAAAATGATACCAGTAACTTTAATTTTTTTTCTTTTTCTTGTAGCCATATTTAATATATATGAAAGTATTATTGTAACTATAATTATTAAAGGCGTTTTCAAGTGATGATTAATGTTAATATATTGTGATAAGTAAATTACCGGATATTGAATTAAATATATTTCATAACTAATATCTGATACTCTTTTTACTATTTTATCAAAAATATTTAACTCAGACTTGTTAGTGGTTCCATAATCTATAAGACGACATGAGATAAGAGTTACTAAAATCATGCTTATTGTAAAAAGATTTGATGTTGATTTTACAAATATAAATAAGATTAGGGAAATTCCAAGATAAATATAGAATAATACTTTCGATAATCCTCCTTTCTTTATTTTTTCTGGTATTAATGGTTTATAATATGAATGAATAAATCCTAGTGATACTCCGAAGAATATCGAGAAACACCTTGCAAATGTGTTATAGTATGCATTCATGATATTTGATGAATGAGATGCTATTAAAAAGTAGATGATGCTTGCAGTGGCAAACACTAACGGAATTATACAAGGCATTAGTTTATCTATTTTTTCACCAGATTTTTTTAGTAATTTAAATAGGAATGGGAATATTAATTCAAATTGTAGAAGAATTCCAATATACCATAGGTGCATAAATGGTGAATCAACATGTCTTGCAAAGTAATCTAAGTTAGCACTAATCTGCCAAAAGTTGTTGTATCCCAGTAGTACTGATGTAGTTTCATTTTTAAGGCTTATCCAGTAAACATTTTTAAAAAATGATGTTACTCCGATTGTTATGAATACTACAATCACTAACGGAATATATACTTTAATTAATCTATTTTTATAATATTCTTTTATTGAAAAGGGTTTCTTATTAAATGATGATACTACGGATAAATAACCAGTTAATACAAAGAAAGTGCATACAGCTAAATAACCACCTTTTAATAGACCAAGGTGATAAAATAGTACTGCGATACACGCTACTAATCGGATTATATTTAAATCTTTATAATATTTTTTACTGCTTTCCATTTTACACCTCTGAATATTTTTTTAACGTACTAATTATATCATGGATGAGGTATAACTAAAAGCTTTTTTGATTAAGTTTATTAAATATTTCGTGTTCTTGACATTGTTTGTTCTGGATTTTCTAATTCCATTGCTAGATTTTCTAATAAATTTTGTAATTCTAGGTTGTCTTTTACTACTAAATCTTCTGGATTTAATTTTGCAAGAAGTACATATTTTTTGTAAACATCCTTGTAGAATACACATGGAGTTTCATCATTAATAACTGATAGTTCTAACCAACTCATTCCTTCAGAAAATGTAAACATTGGATACATTTTTCTCATTTGTCCGAATGTGTATACTTCGCCAACATAGATGTTGAATAAATATTGATTAAATTCTTCGTTTGTTTCATAAACTTCAAATTTTAGGTTTCCATTAATTAGTTCAGTGTACTTATCTTCAGGAAGATTTATAACTAATGGACTTGTTTCTTCATTTTTTACTGAATCGAATCCTTTGCTATAAGTATTTACTACTTTTAATTTAATATTTTTTTCTGTGTTCATTTTATATCTCTCCTTCTTAACGTGTATGCACTATTATAGAAAAATATGTATTCATTGTCAAGTAATTTGAAGATTAATTTTTTTGAATTTAAAAATTGTTAATAACTATGTAGTTATCAACAATTTAAGGTAATAATCTTTCTAATTTTGTTTCTTTTGAATTCATGTTATTCATTATTTCTATGAATCTTTCATTATTTATATTAACAAGCAATTTTCTTATTTCATTTTCATTTAAATGAGATAGAAAACCCATTATGAATTTATATTCCATTTCTAATATTAATTTTTCCTTATATTTTTGCATATTTTCTTGCCAAAATGAGGTTTGTTTTAATTCATTGTAATATGTGTTCATTATAAATATTAGATAATTCGTTAGTTGATGTTTTAATTTTAAATCATTAATATTAATTTCTAAATTTAGGCTTTCTAGTGACAAACCTGGTGTTTTTAAAAAATCTTTGTTTTTAGAAAAAGAAAAGTCTAAAGATAAGGAATTTTCATTTACATTAAAGTTGTATATTATGGGAAAATTTAAAAATAAGAAGTCTATTAATTCTTTTAGAGTGTTATTATCTAGATAATTTGATATTAATATTTTTCCTTGTTCTATGCTTTCTTTGAAACTTTGGGTTCCATCAAGTATGTTAATAAATGTGTATGGCAAGTTATCTTCTTCTACCAAATTTATTATTATATCTGTTGCTGGCATTTTGAAACTTGGAATGTTTAAATCTATTCGTGGTGTTTTAACTGGATGTAATTTATTAATTAAATCAATTATTATTTGTGTTACTTCTTTTTCATTTGTTATTTTCATTACCAAAACCTCCGATAATTATTATTTTGTCTTTATTAAACTTCTTTCTAATTGTTGATAACTTTGATTGTAATTTATATATGATTCTAATGCACTTATGATGGCACTTCTATCAAATATGTCTCTTTTATAAAATCCATTTGTTAAATAACCTGATATACCATTTGCTTTTTTGTTTTCACTATTTTCTATGATTGATTCAATTACTTTATTTAATGAGTTGCCATTACTTACCCATTCAAACATTGCCTTAGAAATTTGTAATCCTTGAGATTTTCCAATAAATTCGTTATTTTTATTATCTATGATTGAAGCATAAGTTACAATAAAATATATGTTATTAACTTGTTCATAACCACCTTCGATGCTTATTAATAAGTCAAAATCAATGTTGTTTTCTTGACAGTATTTATATAAATTTTTATTTCTATTTTGAGCTCCGATTAGAGTGTCTTCATTAATTGGTTTTGAACTAACTTGGGATGGAACATCTATTGGTGTTATTATTATATCATTATATCCGATAGATTCCATTGCTAATTTTATTGCATTTGCTTTTGATGGATTTTTAGAACCTAATATGATTTTCATTTTTAACCTCCTTATTTATTTGTTAGAGTGAATAGTTTCATGTACTACCACTTAATTTTTTCTATCTTTTTATATTTTGTTGATTTCTAGTTTCATTCATCATAAACACTAATGTTTCTAATTGTTTTACGTCATCGTTAGAAACAATTTGAGTTTCGCCTTTTGTGATTTTTCTGCGTGCTTTAAAACATTTTAAAAACATAATTTGAGTAAATTCGATATAGGATTGTTCTCCGATGTTTTTAACAAAAGATAATAAATCACCGGTAACATATATTTTCTTTATTTCATCTTTAAATGTTTTGTAAAATAAATTAACTAATGGAAATAGACGTTCTTGCCAAGATGAAGATACTTTTAAATCTATACCTATTTTTTTTAGTTCTTCCAAAATATCTATTGTTATTTTTTGATTTATTACTTCATTTAAATCACTGTCATTGGATACCACTCCATCATTTTGTTCTGTTATTGTACTTAAACCACTTATTATTCTTAATGGATTTTTTGATAAAACATGGCTACTAATCATATGATTCATTTCGTGAATTATATGGGTTATATTATATGATAAAGGTAAAACTAAAACATCTAATTCAGCAAGAAAAGCACTTTGTGAAAAACATTTCTCTTTATATTTCTTTAAGTATTCATCTATAATTTCTTTTGGTAAAGAGGTTTCTATTATATCATTTATATTGCTATAATTTTGTATTTCATCATCATACCAAATAATCTTTAGTTCTTTAAATCTATTAATGATAAAATCTGAATACTCAGTTCCATAAGTATTAATAAAAGCTTGAATTATTACATCTAAATCACTACTTAATTGTTTGCTACATATTTTATATTTTGTTTTTGTATTCATTTTGCAACACCTCACTACTCAAAATTTTTCTTCATTATCTGCATATGTTACACTAAATTTTATACCTTTTAAATTATTATTTATTGCTTCTTTTTCAAAAGTTATCATGTCTGTTGGTAAGTTGTTGATATCTGCCCAGATTAATTCACTGCATTTTTCTGGTTCATTGATAGTTATTTTACCATCGTATTTATTTATTTCAAAGTACACATCATAGTATGGTGGCAATGATTTATTTTTTCTGTTAACCGCGAATGTATCAACTATGTTGTTTGTATCAATTTTTATGTTTAATTCTTCTTTTGCTTCACGTATTAATGCTTCGTATGCATTTTCACCTTCATCTATGTGACCAGCTGGCAGTGCAAAAAATCCAGGCCATAGTTTTGTACCTTGTCTTCTTTGTAAAAGGATTTCTCCGTTTTCATTTTTGATAATTATATATATTGATGATAAAAATTTTTCTCTTTCTTTTTTCATTTTAATCACTTTCTTCTTTTTGTATATTTGTTTAATAAAAGGTGTCAGCAAAGTATTTATTGATGACACCTATGTTATAATCTACTTATTTTCCACAGCAATTTTTGTATTTTTTACCGCTGCCGCAAATGCATGGGTCATTACGTCCTATCTTGTGGCTAACTCTTTTTGGTTCTTTTTTTATTTTTTCTTTTCCATCATTTGCTGTTCCCTTTAGGGTTTGTTTTCTTTCGATATTTTGACGAACTTCTGCTTTTAATAAGAATAGTGCAATATCGTTATCTATTTTGTTTAATAGATTATCAAACATTTCAAATCCTTCCATTGTGTAGACTTGAACTGGGTTTGATTGTCCGTATCCACGTAAACCAACACCTTCTTTTAAGTGTTCCATTGCACTCATGTGGTCTACCCAACTTGTATCAATTACACGAAGGGAGATTGCTTTTTCAAAATCATTCATGAGTGGTGAGGAAATCATTTTCTTTTCATAGTCTTTGATAACTTGTTCACTTAGATAATCAATTACTTCTTGTTCTTTCATTCCTTCGAGAGCCTTTGGATTTAAGTCTTGGTTCTTTAAGAAGTTTGTGTTTACATATTCTGCGATTTCTGCTAAGTCATTTTCTGTTAGCATATTTTCTGGTGGAATATGGCTGTCAACCAAGTTAATAATTGTATTTTTAAATGTTTCGATAATGCTATCATGGATGCTTTCGTTATCTAAAATTTCATTACGTTTTGCATATATTATTTCTCTTTGTTCATTTAAAACGTTGTCATAGTCAAGAAGGCTTTTTCTGTAATCAAAGTTATTTCCTTCGACCTTTTTTTGAGCTGATTCTATGCTACGGGTTAATGCTTTTGAACGAATTGCTTGGTCATCTTCGATACCCATGCTGATTAACATGTTCTTTATTTTTTCTGTACCGAATCTACGCATTAAGTCATCTTCGAATGATACGAAGAATTGACTAGTTCCTGGATCTCCTTGACGACCTGAACGACCACGTAATTGGTTATCGATACGACGAGATTCGTGTCTTTCAGTTCCTATTACATATAATCCACCGATTTCACGAACACCTTCGCCAAGTTTGATATCTGTTCCACGTCCAGCCATGTTTGTCGCTAGTGTAATTGCATCTTTTTCACCGGCATGTGCGATAATTTCAGCTTCTCTTTCGTGGTTTTTTGCATTTAATACTTCGTGCTTTAATCCGTTTTTGGTAAGTAATTTACTTAATTTTTCATTTGATTCTACGGAAATTGTACCGATTAGAATCGGTTGATGTTTTGCATGTATTTCTTTGATTACATTAATTATTGCTTTATATTTTCCGTTTTCACCAGAGTATACTAAATCTGGTAGGTCTTCACGGATTACAGGTTTATTCGTAGGTATTCTAATAACGTACATGTTATAGATATTTCTAAATTCTTCTTCCTCAGTTTTGGCAGTACCAGTCATACCTGATAATTTGTTATACATTCTAAATAAGTTTTGGAAGGTAATCGTTGCCATTGTCTTAGTTTCGGTATTGATTGTAACACCTTCTTTTGCTTCGATGGCTTGATGTAATCCTTCAGAGTATTGTCTTCCGTGCATTAGACGACCTGTGAATGGATCAACGATTATTATTGCATCATTGTCAACTACATAGTCGATATCTTTTTTAAAACCATAATTTGCTTTTAGAGCTTGATTAATGTGGTGTACTAGGTTTGTGTTATCTAAATCATAAAGGTTTGTTATGTTTAGCAACTTTTCGACCTTTTTACTACCATCTGCTGTTAGTGATACGCTCTTGGTTTTTAAATCAATTGTATAGTCATCTTCTTCTTTTAGTCTTTTGGCAACACGATCTGCTTCGATGTATAAACTATTTGTGTTAAATTGTCCACCACTTATGATTAACGGAGTCCGTGCTTCGTCGATTAAAATTGAGTCAACTTCATCGATGATACAGAAGTTAAGTCCACGTTGAACTCTGTCTTCACGTCTTACTACCATGTTATCACGTAAATAGTCAAATCCAACTTCATTATTTGTTGAATAAGTAATATCTGCATTATATGCTTCTTGCTTTTCCTTTGGTGATAATTCTCTGATATTTACTCCTACAGATACACCTAACAAATTGTAAATTGGACGCATCCATTCTGCGTTACGGCTTGATAAGTATTCGTTGGTTGTTACTACATGAACACCCTTACCGCTTAGTGAATTTAAATATGCTGGTAAGATAGTTGTTAAAGTCTTTCCTTCACCAGTTTTCATTTCAGCGATATTTCCATAATGGATTGCTAAACCACCTAGTATTTGAACATGGAAAGGCTTTTCGCCGATTGCACGGTACGCTGCTTCACGAGCTAGTGCAAATGCGGGAACAACTATATCATCTAGAGTTTTTCCATCTTCCAGCATAGCTTTAAATTCTAAAGTCTTATCTTTAAAATCTTCATCTTTTAGAGATTGCATTTCAGGTTCAAGACTTTCAATTTCTTGAGCCAATTTTTCAAAGCGACATAATTCTTTATATTCACTGTCTAATAATTTTTTTATAAAATTCATTTTTATCATTTCTCCTTAAGATGTATTATACCATAACTAGTTGAAAAGAAAAAGACTTTTTCAATTGTTACGCTGCCTCACAGCAGAGTTTTTCTGCTTCGCAGGGATTTCTCCCTCCACAGACCAGATTCGGATCCTGCCGACCCTACTTGTTTTTATTCATTTTTTATTTTTTTCATGGTACTGCCTCCCTGATAAAATTTAGAATAACATATGCGAGTTTTATTGTCAATACTTTTGTATAGACAAATTTCGACAAATTTTTTGCAAAAAAAGACTAAATGAAATTATATTTCACTTAGTGCTTTTGTTATTTAACGTTTATTATACCATAGCTTCCGTCTTTTCTTTTGTATAAAACGGATACACAATCTTCATCGATGTTTTTAAATACGAAGAAATCATGATTTAATAATTCTATTTGGATTAAAGCTTCTTCTTCATCCATTGGTTTCATTTCCATTTCTTTTCTTTTTATGATTTTTTCATCATTTTCTTCTTCATCTGAAACATCAAAATCAAAACTCATTTCAAATTTAGGAACATCGCGATATTTCTTCCCTAGTCTAGCCTTATTTTTTCGAATTTGGCCTTCTAGTTTGTCAATAACTAAGTCCGTTGCTGCATAAAGGTCAGGATGCCTTTCTTCTGCTCTTAAAGTAAATCTACTAGTTGGTACTGTAACTTCAATACTTTGATCTTGGTTCTTGACCTTAATTAAGACCTTACACTCAGTATCCTTAGGACTTTCAAAATACTTATCTAGCTTTCCTAACTTTTCTGTTATGTATTCTTTCATTGATTTAGTGACTGTTAATTTATCACCACGAATACTTATTTTCAAAACTTATCACCTTCCTATAATTATAATACCACAAAAAAAGAAAAAAAACTACTTAATAGTAGTCATTTCATGTTCCACAACATCAATTGCTTGTAAACCTTTTGAAGTTTCAATTAATTTAAAATCAACTATAGCACCCTCATTTAATGTTTTGTAGCCTTCTTTTACTATTGCAGAATAATGTACAAAGATATCTGATAGTTTATCATATTCAATGAAGCCATAACCTTTATCGTTGTTAAACCACTTTACTTTGCCTTGCATCATTACACTCACTCCTTCCTACATTTAAACTTTAACACATATGGAAGAATAATGCAACAAAAATCGTCCGACAAAGTTCGACATTTCTATTTTGATTTATCTAAAATATAGGTTTCATGATTGGAAAATAGGTATGTTTTTAAATCTGTTTTATTTTCTAATTCATTAAATATTGTGTTTATTAATGTGCCAAAACCAAGTAAATAAATTTCTTTGGGATATAATATATATTTTAAATATTTCATTAAATCTTGTTCAGTTTTAAATAATTTTGTTTCTATATATAAATTATTTATTTTTTTAAATTCATCTAGGTAACAAATAGATAAATAATTGTTGTAAATATTAATATATGCATTATTACTTGATAATTTAAAATACTTTATTTCTTTTTCTATGATTATTTTACGATAGTTAAATACCATGAATATGTTTTTTAACATGTTTATTTCTGATTGTAAATATGAAGGTAATACTATAATTTTGATGGTATCACCGAATAAAGAGTTATTTAAATGAAATTCATTTAATAACTTTTCATATGTTTTGATGAAATTTTTAATGTTAGAGATTTTTCCACAAGAAATTATTCCATCATTTATATTATACCTTATTATGTCTTTTTTCTTTTTATTTTTTAAATATATGTATTCATCTGTTAAATATACTATGTTATTCGTTTTCATAAATTATTCCTTTTGTATTTTTGTTTTGTTACTTCACCACCACGAATGTGTTTTACTTTATCGTGATATAAAAATATGTCATCGATTTCTTTTTTTAGATTTTTATCAATTTCACTTAGACGTTCGGATAGATCTGTGTGTACTGTGCTTTTTGAGACATTGAACCTGTCTGCAGTCTTTCTTATTGTTTCTTTTGTATTTAAAATGTGACTTGCTTCACTTAAAACTCTTTTTTTAATATCTTTATTCATTAACCAAACAACCCCTTAATAAAGTATATTATTAAGAGGTAGGTTTTATGTTATTTTAAATCATCAATATTCATGTTGTAGAAATCTTCTGGGTCTATTGCAGAACCATTATAATATACTTCAAATAATAAGGAATTTTTGGAGTTATTACTTAATTTGTTTGTACCACTTTTACCTATTACATCACCACTTAAAACAACATCGTCTTTTTTTACTATTACTTCACTTAGACTGTAGTATACTGTTTTTAGTTTTTCATTGTGGGTAATTTCTACATAGTTTCCTAGAATGTCATCACTGGAAACATTAGTTACTTTACCGTCGTATGATGCTTTAATGTCAAATGGATCTGTTGATTCGTAAAGTACTCCACTATTTTGTAAATAAGTATTTTGGTAGTATACTAGTGAATCTTCTTGTTTTTTAGCATCATCCGTCATGTCATAAAATGATTTGGCAATAGAAACATTACTACTGACATATGGTTTTTCAATAATACTTTGTAATATGTTTTCTTCATTTTTTATTACAGGTGTAGTATTATCATCTAATGTGCTAACTGACATGTTGCCATATTCAATATTGTGTCCTAGGTTATTTGCTAAAAATGATATACTTATAAATAATACACTTATTACCATGATGTATACTGTTGGTAATACAAAACTTCTTAATCTTTTGTTTTTCATATTTCACCATCCTAATTAAAGTATGGTTGCATTTATTTTGTTTTATACATTTATTTTACTAATATTTATATTTTGATAATAATATTTTAGTATTTCTTCATATGTTTTTCCATTTTTAGCTAAGTAATTTGCTCCGTATTGACTCATTCCAACTCCATGACCATATCCTTTGGTGGTAATAGTTACATTATCATTATATTGTATGTCAAAGTCTGTGGATTTTAAATTAAGTAGTTTTCTAATTTCTGTTCCATTAAAAGTTTTTCCGTTTATATCAAGTTTTTCTACACGATTGGATTTTGTTAGTAACTTGTTAGTTATTAAAATATCGTTACATTCAATATTTAGTTTATTACAAAAATCTTTTTTTGACATAACTACTTCATTAGTTATGTTTATTCCTTCATTTGATTCTACACTTTTTAAATAGTCTTTTGTTTCACCGAAGACATATTCTACATTTTCAGTTTGTCCGTTTGAATAAGCAAAATAATAACTAGCTATTACTTCATCATTATATTTCATAACTAATCCTTCGGTATCTTTAACACATTTACTTATTTTATCATGATACTTTTCATAGTTTTCTTTCCATAGATTTTGTTGTTCTTCACTATTTAAATATACTTGGTTTGTTATATCTGTTACTAAGTCATAAGATTTACCATTATTATTATTTAATTTAAATATAGCATAGGTTCTTGATGCTATTGCTTGGGCTTTTAAGGCTTCTTCATTAAAAGATGCTGGCATTTCTCCGGATACTACACCAATTACATAATCTTCTAGGTTAATTTTAATTATTTCATTAGTCTTTTTATCTAACACATTTAACATTATTTCTTCTTTAATAGGTTTTTTTACATTATTAAAAGAAGTAGTCTTTCTGGGACTACTTATAATTGATATAGCAAATAATATAATTATGATTATAATTAAATGTTTATTTTTCATGATACATTATATTATAGATTTATAAAATCTATGACAAAGTTTGTTAGTAAATAACCAAAACCAAAACTTAAAACCATTACAAGTACTTTAGCTTCGATTACCCTTCCTTTTTTAATAAAGCCATCATAGTTTATTCCTGAGAAACCAAATAAACTAAGAAAGGTAAAAAAGATATATAATATTAATTTAATTTGCATAGTTATTTTCCATTTCTTTTATTTTTTCTATTCTTCTTAAATGTCTTTCTTCGGTTGGTTCTTTGGTCATAACAAAGTTGTCAATTATATTGTGGATTTCACTTGTGTTAATGTTTGAACTAAATGCTATTACATTGGCACCATTATGATTTTTAGCAGTAAAGGCATCATTTCCATCTACTACTCTGGCACAATATATTCCTTTTACTTTGTTGGCACATATAGACATTCCTATACCAGAACCACATACAAGGATTCCTAATCCTTTTTCATTTAAAACATTTTCACATACCCATTTTGCAAAATCTGGATAATCATCTGTTTCATCATTTTCAAATGGACATACAGATACGTTAAACCCATTTTCGTTTAAATAGTTTATTATTTCATCTTTTACTTTAACTCCTTGATGGTCAAATCCTAAAAATATTTTTATAATAATCATCTCCTTTTATAATTATACTAAAATTTATTCTTAATGTCTATTTTTTTAAGATCGTTGTTATTTAATTTATGATAATATATTATATTTACTTCCCCACTTATCTATGATATAATTTTTTTAAAAATAGGAGTTGAGTTTATGAATGTATTATCTGTAATAATTGGTATAGCGTTATTATTATTTTTACGCAAATTATTTGAAGAAAAAGGTTTTCTGGGAGGATTCTTGTTATTTTTTTTATTATCGGCAATTGTTTTGGCTTTTAAGTTATATATAGTTATTTCTGCTTTAACATTTTCTTTTAATACATTTCTTGTTATATTAGTTTTATTGCTTCAATATCTTTTTATTAGTTTAGTATTTACTGTATGTTGGTATATTGCCTATAGAATTACTAGAACTGCATTTTCTTTTATATTTTTTGGTGGTCTTATAACTTTATTATTATTCTATCTTTTCTATTTTATTTTACATAAAATCAATAATATAATTGCCACTAAAGTAATTATATTATATCTTTTAAATTAATATTGTGCATAAGAAAAGAACAAATGCATTAGTTTTGTTCTTTATCTAAACCAAATTTTTTATTGAATTTTTCAATGTTTCCAGTCTTCTTAGCTTTTCCTTGTGTTCCTGTATAGAATGGATGACATTCACTACAAATTTCTACATCAATTTTTTCTTTAACTGATTTAGTTTTGAATGTAGCACCACAAGCACAAGTTACAGTAGCATCTTTAACTTCTGGATGGATATTTGCTTTCATATATTCTCTCCTTCCGCCATACCATATCCATGGCATAGTAATTCGTTTTTCTAACCTATTATACCATATTTTATACAATAAGCAAGTTACTTTTAACACTTTTTATTAATTTTACATGACTTTATGTTAATGTTTGATACTCTCCACCATTATCTTATGGTTCTAACATTATGCATAATAAATTATTATTAACTTTTATTTTATTATTATCTTCTTTATTGATAACTTTAGAGTTATCAACAATTAAAATAGTAATTATAATAAATATAGATATAATACTTAATATTATTTTCTTCATATTAATACACCCTTTTTAATATAACAAATTATTAATAAATATTTTGGCATTTTATGATGACTATATTAATTTTTTGTTATTATATTTATATTTTATCACAAGTAATACAATTTGTAATCAAAATTGTGTTACTTTCTCAATACTTTTTTATTTGATATGATTAAGAAGAGGGAACAACATATGAAAAAATTTACAATTCCAAAAGTTAATGAAGAGAGTACTGTTACTAAAACTATTCGTATTAAACGTAGTTTAGCTGATAAATTAGAAGAGTTATCTATTAAAAATAATATAACTGTTAATAGATTAATTAATGAGTGTGTAAAGTATTCTCTTGAAAACATGGAAGAAGAGGCAAAGGTAGAAGTTACAGAGTAACACCTTTGCTTCTTTATTTATGTATTAAAAAAGAGCATTCCTTGTTAAAAGTTTACTCTCTTTATTAAATTTTCAATCTAATTGGATTAAAAATTGTTCCATCACTTGATGCATATTGAACAGATGAAGTTAGAAAAAATGTTGGGTGCAAGTCGTTCATACTGTCGACACGGTCTAGTAAAACACGGCCTTCAACATACACGCGGAACGCACGGTACGAACCTTTAGAATCACGCGAATTATATCATAAGAAGCGAAATTTGTAATTATTTTTTATACATATCATAAATTAAAGTAGCTATTTGTTCATGAGCTTTATAATTCAAGTAATAACTATTATCTTCTAGGTAATAATCTTTTTTTAGTGATAAAGCTAATATATCTAAAAAATTAATATTATATTTACCACATAATAGTTTTAATTTAGAATTTACTTCTATTACGTCACTTTTTTTAAAGTTGACAGCTGGGTATAACCCAATAAATACTATATCTTTTTGATAGAATTCTCTGATAGATGAAAATAAAATATTTATTTCATCTAAATAAGAATCTATCATGTCTTTATTTATTTTTTCTAAAAAAGATTTTTCTGCAAATTCATTTAAACCAATAGATATAGTTATTAAATCTGCTTTAGCAAGTACTTGTTTTATTGGTAAACTAGTTAATTTACCTTTTTTATTATTAGATATTATTTCATTTAACATGTGAGTAGTTAAATGTTCTTCGGTAAATTCATGATTATAATCATCTAAGTTATTATCCCTAAGATATAATTCTTTTAGATAATCATTATAACTTATACCTGCGACATTATATGGAGTCATACCTTCACTAAAGCCATCTCCTAGAGCAACTAAAGATATTTTAGATGTTACTTTTAAACTATTAATAAAAATTGTTAAGATAATGCCAATACTAATGATAATAATTAACTTATATCTTCTTTTCATAGTTCCTCCGTAAAATAAAAATGTAAAGATTTCTCTTTACATTATATTTCAACTATCTTAATATTAGCACCAACTTTAGAAAGTTTGTTAATAATTCTTTCATAACCTCTTAATATATAATCTGCATTATTTATAACTGTAGTTCCATCTGCGATTAGACCTGCAGTTACTAAGGCAGCACCTGCTCTTAAATCTGTTGCAGATATTTCTGTTCCATGTAATTTAGTTGGTCCAGTAATTCTTGCACGCATACCTGTAGTTTCTATATTAGCACCCATCATATTTAAATATTTAACATGTCCCATTCTATTTTCCCAGATTGTTTCTTCAAAAAGAGAAGTACCTTGGGCTTGTGTTAATAACACAGATATTGGTTGACCAAGGTCAGTCGGAAAACCTGGATATTCACTAGTTCTTACATTAGTTGGTAATAATCTATCTATTTTATTTAATATTATTTTATGATTTTTAATTTCAAAACTTACACCCATTTCTTGAAGTTTATTTAAAAGTAGTATATTATGTTCAGGAACCATTCCATCTATTTCTAGATTATCTCCGAGTAGGGCTCCCATTATAATATATGTTCCTGCTTCAATACGATCTGGTATAACTTTAACTTCTGCACTATGAAGTTTTGGAACACCTTCAATAGTTATTTTTTCTGTTCCTGCTCCTTTTATTTTGGCACCCATGTTATTAAGTAATTCTGCAATGTTAGATATTTCTGCTTCTCTTGCTGCATTATTTATTGTAGTTATTCCTTTTGCCATTGATGCTGCAAACATGATATTTATTGTTGCTCCTACTGATGCAAAATCTAAGTATATGTCTGCACCTTTTAATTCATCTGCAGTTATTATATATTTTGATTCTTCTTTAATTACTTTAGCACCAAGACTTTCAAAGCCTTTTAAATGTAAATTAATGGGACGTGTTCCAATATTACATCCACCTGGAAAAAACATTTCTACATGTTTAAATCTTGCAAGTAAAGCTCCCATAAAATAATATGATGCTCTTAATCTATTACTTAATTCTTCTGTTATTAATTTGTTATTTAAATTGCTTGCATCAATAGTCATACTATCTTTTTCTGTTAATACTGATACATTTAAATGTTTTAATATATCTACTAATGCATCTTTATCAGATATATTTGGAACATTACTTATATGAACTTTCCCATCTGCCATTATAGATGCTGGTATTAAGGCAACAACACTATTTTTTGCTCCACCTATTTTAATTTTTCCACTTAAAGGTCTATTACCCTCAATAATAATTCTTTTCAAAATTCCCACCTCTTTAAATTTTATGGTAATTTATTGTTCTTTACCACAATTTTTACAAAATCTAGAGTCACTTTCTATGGAAGTACCACAATTTTTACAAAATCTAGAGTCACTTTCTATGGAAGTACCACAATATCTGCAATATATTTTATTACTTGTTAATCCATCTTTTATAGCTCTAGCTGTTACTTCAATACTTTCTTTTTTAATATTTGCTTTCCTTTTTTCGTTGCTAGACATTATTTCTTCATTTTCATCAAGTATCTCTTTTTCAGCTATAGTCTCTGTTTTAGCAGTTGTTTTCATTAATTCTTTTAAATCATCTTTACTATAATCCATCATATGTTTAACTGACTTTATTTGTTTACTCATCATTTTGCCTTGAAATTTTGGATTAAATATAGATAATATAACAAAAATAATAACTGAGCATGCTAATACAGCTATAACTATTATTGCAATCATCATTGTATCCATAGTACTCACTTCCTTTTCTTGATTATAACACAATATCAATTATTTTACTATTTATTGTTGTTAATAAGTGTCAAATAAGGTAGAATATACCAAGTATGAGTAATAAAATAATACCACATAAACTTGCATATTTGCCAATTACTTTAAAAGAATACTTACCAATTAACAAACCAATTGTGGTAAAAGTAAAACTACATATTGCAAAGATAAAACTTGCTAAATAATGTTTAGTTGTAATATCACTAATACCAAGACCTACGGTAAAAGAATCTATTGATACACTAAATGCGAGAAATAATACACTTAATAAATTTAGATTTAGATTTACATTTTCTTCTTTATAATAGTGAATTGCTAGATTAACTGCTAGGGCAATTAATACTAAACCAAGTACAATATTACTTGCAATATTAAATGTATTCATTATAGTTATACCAAGTATGTTTCCAAACAATGGCATAAAAAAGTGAAATATACCTACAAGAAATGGAAATACTTTTAGATATTTATTAGTTTTAGATATAGAGCCAAGACTTAATGATAAAGAAAATGTGTCCATAGATAAAGATACTCCGATTAATAACAATGATATAAACTCTTGCATGTAATCACCCTTTTAATTATATGTTATTAACTTGTGAATAACTTATATTATTTTCATAATTTAATAATATTTAAAAATACTACACTAAAATAAGCAAGATGTTAATCTTGCTTATTTAGTTACTTTTTGCTATTAATTCTTTTATGTATGAAGTGTACGTTATTTCATCATAATCTTCTTTATTTGCTTCGATTAAACATAATGGTGGAAATAATACACACCACCAATTATCACCTAAACCATCACCCAAAGTAACTACTAATGATTCATAATCTCCACTTTTATAAGTTACTCCTTTATATGTTTTTTCTGGAAAATAATTTATACCATAATTAACATTATAATTTGTATTATACTTATTAATTATATTGTTAATATTTTGTAGATTACTCTTTATATTTAATCTACTTTCTTCGATATTATTTGATTTATTTAATATATCACTTATAACAGGTTCTAATTCATTTTTTATTCTTATTTTTTCTTCTTGATCAGATAAGTTATTACTATTTGCTATAATTCTAAATCTTATTGCATTTTCAGGTATTATTACTTTTTCTTCACTTGTTGTAAATATTACTAATAATGTTATTATGAATAAAACTATAATTATTTTTTTCAAAATTTATCACCTGTATAGATAATGGGTGAAACCCATATGTCTTATTCATTAAATATAAATAAATATCTATCTAAACCTTGTAAATCTTTTTCAAAGCTATATTTTAGATTTAATTTGTCTACTAGAGGTTCTAGAGACTGTCTTTGATTATCTCCGATTTCAAATGCTATTAACCCTGGCCTATTTAAGTTTTTTAAATGATTATTTAAAATATACTTGTAGAAGTATAGACCATTATCCCTTGCATATAATGCAAGGGATGGTTCATTATTCTTTACTATTTGTTCAACATATCCATCATATGGAATATATGGTGGGTTTGATATAATTATATCATAGTTATTCTTTAGAGGTTCTGTCATACTTTGATTAACAAATATAATATCTGTGTTATTAAGTATAGCATTTTGTTTTGCGACTTCTAGTGCATCACTAGAGATATCTAATGCTGTTATGTTTGCATCTAGATTTTTTTTAAGTGCTATAGCAATACATCCAGAACCCGTTCCTAAGTCAATTATATTTATCGTTTTATTAAACAAGTTAGATGCATATCTTATTGTTTTATCAACTAAGTTTTCTGTTTCAAATCTTGGTATTAATACTCTTTTATCTATGGTAATTGTTGTATTTAAAAATTCAACATTACCAATTAAGTACTGGGGTGATACCCCAGAAGATAATAAATTATTTAATTCTTCTTTAGAATATTTACTTGTTAATATGTCCCAATCTGGTTTACTTATATAATCTGGTTTCATTATTTTCCTTTCTTTATCTGGATCTTCCTTGAAGTTCATTTGTATACAATTTATCTAAATCTTGTGGCGAAATATATATTACTTTGCCACCTTTAGGTCTTATTTTTTCAAAACCAAAAACTATCCATATAGCATCAATTGGAGTATCAGGCATTTGAGCATGCCCATCAGTAAATATTATTTTGTTTTCTACTCTTTTAGTAAATGAATTAACTGCGATATTAAAGTCAGTTCCTCCGCCACCTTCAAATTGCATGTTTTCTATATCTTGCTCTGTTCTTATTTCGTGAAAACCATAAAATTTTGTATCAAAACAACCTACTTTTAATCTAGAAGTATGTAATATATTTTTACATTCTCGTAAGAAACCACGAAGTAAGAAGTCACTGATTGAGCCACTTGTATCAAGTAATATTTCTGTTTCTGGATGAGGTTGTTCTTCTAGATTAGCAGATATAACACCATCTTCAATTTCCGCATTTTTATAAGACCAATCAGCATTATAAGTTATTGCTTCTTTTAAAATGTATCGCCAATCAACTATTGGTTTTGATTTACCTATATCATTAATAGTTCTAATAACACTATTTGATGTTTTACCCCTTTGTGATACTTCTTTTAATATTTCTCTTTTTAACTTTTCAAGTTCTCTTTTTTTCTCAGCAAGATTTTCTTTGAATGAATCTTTTTCACCCATTTTTTTAGTTTGTTCTTGTTTTTCTTTGATTTGTTTTTTTTGTTCAGTTAAAGACGTTTCTTCTTTAAATTTTTTTATAGCATCTTTCCACATGTTGTGTGAATCGTGTCCAGCTTGTTGTTTTTTATCACTACTTTGATTATTTTGTTTGTTATTTTCAGAACTTGTTTTTTCATTATTGCTTTGTTCATTTTGTTGTTGCTCTTTTTCTTTTATTAGTTTTTCATAAAATTCTTCGGCATCATAGTTAATTGCATCTTTAATATCAACACCACCTTCGACCATTTCTAATCCATCAAGTTTTAAAAATTGGTTGATAACTCCATCAGTTGCAATATTCCAGGTGTATTCATCTTTTCCTTCACTTCTTAATATGTGATTGAATGCTATGTGACAAACTTCATGTGCAAAAATAAATGTCTGTTCAGAGACATTAAGAGACTCTAAAAAGTTTGGATTATAATAGATTGTTTTTCCATCAGTTGATGCAGTTTCTATAGTAGTATCTTCTTTATATGAAACATTAGCAACTACACTTCCAAAGAATGGATACTTAACAAGCATTTTTCTTTTTAATCCTTCAATATCATATTTCATAATTTATCCTTAGATACGTGCTAGTAATGAAAATATTTCTTCATTTATTGTATCTTTATTTATATTTTTAGCAGTAACAATTATTACACAGTTATCTGGTAGGTTAAATGTTGATATTTTTCTATGTTCTAAAAGTTCACTAAACTTTAGTTGTTCTTCTTTAGAGATAGAATCTATGTTATCAATTACTAATACTTTTGCATCTTTTGAGTTTAGGATTTCTCTTAGCCACTCTGGAGGTAAAAACTCTGTTTCTTCATAGTGACCATTTAATTTATTTGATGAAATTGATGCAGGTAACACTATAGTATTTTTAACATCTTTACTTGTTATAAAGTTCACAAGTATGGGTGCTACATTAGCTTTTATATATGAAAATAATAATTCTTTTTTATCTTCTGTCATAGACTTTTACCTCCCACTTCTGCTTCAGCAAGTTTTGCTTCAGCTATTATTTCTAATCTTTTTTCATCACCATGAGTCCATAATGCATAAAAAATTGCTTTAAATTCGTTTCCTAACATTTCTGTAAAATTTATTACTTTTTCTAAGTTTTGTTCATCTACACGAGATAATCCCATTGTTGTTGCATATCTTTCAGCAGTGTTTAGTGCTGCTATTTCTAATTCATCATAGTTTCCATTTAATACATCATCTAGAGTTATTACTCTTTGATTACAAAATTTTACAAATTCATTTGTTATATCTTCACCAACTAGAGCTCTTAGCATCTTTGGATTTTGAGTTTTATAAAGCATTTTTGAAGCCATTTCCCATTTTCTAGGATCTGCATTTGGAAATTCACCATCATATTTACTTCTTAATGTTTCACCATTTTTATATGCAATATATGCATAAATTGCTGGATGAATATTATTTTCACTTGCCCACTTTAACCAACTTTCAGTTGTTGTTTTGATATATACATGTGCAAATCTATTAAATAAAGGTTCCGCTAATTGGTTAGCTGCTAAAGAATCTTTCATGTCATTTCCGGCAGCAACAATTCTAGCATTATCTGGTAATTTCCATATTCCATTTACTTCTCTATCTAAAACTATATTGAATGCTATACCTTGGATACTTGGCAAAGCATTTGTTATTTCATCTAAAAATAATACATGAAGTCTTTCTGGTTCTTGTTCACATTTAGCTTCAAGTTTTTTAAGCCATGATGGTTTAACATCAATCATTTCTCCGGTACTTGCATTATAAACACTTTTACCATTTAAACTTTCAGGAGATGCATTACGTAAGTATATTATTTCACATGTTGGATCTATTTGTTTTACTCTGGCAGATTTACCTTCGGATGATGGACCATGTAAAAATACCGCTACACCACTTTCAATAGCTCCTTTTATTATATCTTCTTCACTGACATTATCAAATGATAATCCATATGAATTTCTTTTTACTTTTACATTTGTTGATTCTCTTTCTTTATTCATATCATCTGCTTTAATGAATACCACATTTTGTGTTAAATCATGTAACATATATTTATCAAGATATTCTTTCATTTCAGATGTACTATATTTTAAGTCTGGTGCACCATTTCCAGCATATCTTATACCTGAAGCTAACCCACGCGTTGATATTAACAATCCATTTTTATTATCAACTAGCCATTTAACTGGAGTAACTTCAACCCAGACATGGTTATCATTTAAATACTTAATACCATTTGAAAGTTCAAAACAATCTTTATAAGCTTGAGCTTTAATACGAATATATTTTTTTTCACCAAACTCATATTCATCATAAGTTACTGGCATAAATTTATAATAATAATCAGGATTTTTGTTACCATCGAATGTATAAGTATTTCCAGTTTTTTTAAGTCCTTTGGAAAATTCTGTTTCTAGTATTTGTTGCATACTTGATGGTGCCGCATATTGAGGATATTCACCAAATTCAACGATATCTACTCCAGTTATTGTAGTATCTCTTTTTAAAGTTCCATTTGTTAAAAGTTCAGTAGATGATAGAACTGGACGTATCGTACCTCTACGAAGAAAACTTGAAGTAGGAACCATTTCACCTTTGTTATTTATGCAACCTATTTTTTCATTTCCGCTGATATTTTGAGTCCAATACCAACCACGTGCTAATGCACCAAAATATACATATGCACCTGTTAAAATAGATAAATCTGTGTTTGATATATCATATCCGTAACTGTCAAATATATATTTTTCATCTCTAAATATTTGTTCAATAGATAATAAATTAATTTCTAAATCATTCATTTTTATCATCACTCCAACTATAATATACAGAATATATTTTGAAAAGTCAATAGAACAGAGATGCTACTTAACACATATTTATTGATTTAATGAAATATCATATTTTGATATAAAGCTATCTTTCTTTTGTTCTGGTACTTCTTCATTTTCATATGCTTGTTGATATCTTGTTATTAATTCATCTTTAGAATCATTAAGTTCTATGTAGTTATAATTGCTATTAATTTGTAAATCCCCATTGTATTCTGGTACATATGCAAGTATTAAATAAGTTTTTCCTTGTTTTAGTAATTTGGTATCACTTGGTAATATGTATTCTTTTTTATTTTTGAAAATTCCTCCCATTTGAGTTAATGTTATATCTGTTAATAAATTACCTTTTATGTTTTCTAATATAGTTATGTTGTACACTGTGTATGGTTCATAATCACTATATAAAGTTTTTTTGATAGAATTAATTTTTGCTACGAAAATATAATCTACAGCACCAACTGCTTTTTCTGGAGTAGACATATCATACATATTTAATACTGGATGATAATTAAATTTGATATCTTTATTCATATTTGATTTTACTAGTATTATTGTTGATAACAGCAATATAATTATTATTAATAGTTTTCTTTTCATAAAATACATTTCTATACCTAAAAAAGCTGGACTTATTCTAAAGACATTCCAGCTAATTTTAATTTTAAATCTTCATTTATAAGCGCTTCAATAACAGGTTCTAATTCTCCATCCATAACTCTATCTAAAGACATTGTTGAGAAATTGATTCTATGATCAGTTACTCTATTTTGTGGATAGTTATATGTTCTTATTTTTTCAGAACGATCTCCGGAACCTATTTTTGATTTTCTTGTTGCTCCGATAGCACTTTCTTGTTCATGCATTAATTCATCATTTATTTTGATTTTAAGAAGTTGCATTGCTCTTTCTTTATTACGTAGTTGACTTCTTTCTGTTTGACAAGTTACCACTACGCCTGTTGGAACATGAGTTATACGAACTGCTGAATTGGCAGTATTAACTGATTGTCCACCAGCACCACTTGAATGATATACATCTATTTTTAAATCACTTTCTTTAATATCAATATTTACAGTATCTACTTCAGGCATAACAAGTACAGTTGATGTTGATGTATGTACTCTTCCTTGGGTTTCTGTTACAGGTACTCTTTGAACTCTATGAGAACCACTTTCATATTTTAATTTGCTATATACATTAGCTCCTTTTACCATGAATTCAATTTGGGAAAAACCTCCACTTGTACCTTCAATTTGGTGAATAACTTCAATTTTCCAGCCATTTTTTTCTGCGTAATAAGAATACATTCTAAATAAGTCACCAGCAAAGATATTTGCTTCATCTCCTCCAGCAGCTCCTCTTATTTCCATTATTACATTCTTACCATCATTTTCATCTTTAGGTACTAGTAATATTTCAAGTTCATGATATAATCTATCTATTTCTTTTGTTAAATTTTCAACATCTTCCAAAGCAATTTCTTTTAAATCTGGGTCTTCCACCATCATTTTTGCTTCTTCTAAATTATTTTTTGCTTGTTTATAAGCTTGATATGTTTTAACAGTTTCTTCTAAATCACTATGTTCTTTAGATAATTCTTTAACTTGATTAAAATTACTTAATACTTCTGGATCACTTAATTTAGTAGTTAATTCATTATATTTTTCTTCGATTGCATCTAATCTATTAAACATTTTATCCTCGCTTTCTTTTTAAAAATAAATATTTAATTGTTACATATTGCTTTCTTCTAAATCATCAACTACCATTAAGTCTGCTAAATCATCATCTGTATCATCTACAGTATCATCATCTTCATCGTAGAATAATTCGTCTTCTTCTTCATTTTCAATGTCATCATTGTTTTCTTCGTCTTCTTCCATTAAATCATCTTCTTCTTCATCTTCAAATACGATATCTAATTTATGTCTTGTTTGAAGATCCCAAAAACCTTTATCTAACATGATAAACTTTTTATTGATTGACATTTGTTCAAAGAAATCCATTATTTCATTATCTACGGTTTCTTCTGGTAATCCAAGAACTTGACATACTTTTGCAAATATATCATGCAATTTCATTTTCTTGCCATTTTCTTGTAGTATTAATAAAGCAATATCGTCATACCCCATTAGTTCTAGTTCTTCCTTAGGTATATCTTTTAGCTTCATAAAATCATTCTCCTTACTTTACATTTGTTCTGGTGGGATAACCCCGATTAAATTTAGAGCATTAAATAATGTTTGTTTAACACATTTAATTAAATTCAAATTTTCTAAAGTTTCTTCTTCATCATCAGTTAGTACACGTTTTTTAGCATAGTACATATGGAATAAACTAGCTAATTCATATACATAATTAGTTATTAAATGTGGCAACTCTTTTGTTGCTGCAGTTTTAACAACTTCTGGGAATTCATAAACTTTTTCTAAAACATTATATGATGTATCGTCATTAATTGCAATATATTTTTCACATTTTTTGTCAATTTGTTGTGAATTTAATATTGAACAAATTCTTGCATAAGCATAACTTACATAGAAAACTGGGTTTTCGTTTGACTTACTTTTTGCTAGATTTAAGTCAAAATCCATTTGTGTATCTAAGCTATATTTTGAAAAATAATATCTTGCAGCATTTACTCCGACTTCATCAATTAATTCTTTTAAAGTAACTGATTTACCTGTTCTTTTACTCATTTTAACAACTTCACCATTTTCTACAAGTCTTACTAATTGTAGTAATTTAACTTCTAGTTTTTCAGGATCATTACCTAGAGCTTTTACACTACTTTTTAAACGTGCAACATAACCATGGTGGTCTGCTCCGAATATATCAATCATTTTATCAAATCCACGATTAACTTTATCCATGTGATATGCTATATCAGGTAAGAAGTAAGTTGCATTTCCATCTTCTTTGATTAAAACATGGTCTTTATCATCAAATAAAGCACTACATTTAAACCAAGTTGCTCCATCTGCTTCATAAGTATATCCATTTTTATTTAAAATACCTACGACATCCATTAAATTATATTTTTCAGATAAAGCTTTTTCACTTGTTTTAACATCATATTCAATTCTATATTCTTTTAAGTCATCAAAGATATGACCAACCATTTCATCAGTACCTAATTTTTTAAAGTAATCTAAATCTTTTTCTAAATATGTATCTTTATGTTCATCATATAATTTTTGTGCTATGTCAATTATTTCTTTTCCATAATACCCATTTTCAGGCATTTCAAATGGAAGTCCACATATTTCTTTATAACGAGCTATGATTGATAAACCTAAGTTAGTAATTTGACTACCTAAGTCATTAATGTAATATTCTGTAGTTACATCAAAACCACAAAAACGCATTATTCTAGCAAGGGAATCACCATAAGCACCCCCACGAGCATTACCTAAGTGAAGTATACCAGTTGGATTAGCACTAACAAATTCAATATTTATTTTTTGTCCATTACCAATATTGCTTCTTCCATAATTTTCTTTTTCTTCTAATACTTTGTTAATATTTTCAAGTAAATATTCTTTTGATACAAAGAAGTTAATAAAACCTGGTGCTTTTACTTCAACCTTCTTAATATTTTCATTATTTATTTTTTCAACTATCATATTTGCTATTTCCATTGGATTTTTTCTTAAACTCTTTGCAAGTTTCATAGCAATATTACTTGAAAAGTCTCCATTTTCAGCTTGTGCTGGTTTACTTATTTCAACATCAACATCACTAATTTCTAATTCATTTAATACTTTTTTTATTTCATCAATTAATATATTTTTCATATTTCCTCTTTCCTTTTTATAATTATTTGTTTTTGTTCATTACCTAGTTCATAAGTAAGTTTTATTAATTCATCTATTTCTTCATAATTTGTTTTTATATCATATTTTAAATTATTGCTCCCAAATGATACTGTTAATAAATTATTTTTAAAATCAACACGAAATGTATCATCTGGGCATCTTCGTTCATAAATCCTGTTTGTTCTATCTACCACATGAAGTCCAAATTCATCTTCATAATAAATAGTATTATTTTCAAATTTAGTTATTTTATCCACTTCATCGATAACAACTTCTCCATTATCAAGTAGTTTCCAATCAATTTTCATGGTTAGTCACCTCTTTTTTTCTCACATATTATAACAAACTTTCTAATAAATGTATAGTGTTTTTTACATAATAAATTTTTGAATTATTATTTTGCATATTAATTTTAATTTTGCATCATAATAATACTTAGGTGATAGCACTTGAAAATAATGAGATTTTGTTTTAAATCAATGATATTTTTATTTATATCTTTTGTAATAATTTTAATAGGTTTATATACTTATGCTTATTTGAGTCCAAAACTTGATTTAAAAAAAAGTGGAAGTTTATATATATATGATAATAAAGATGAGTTATTATATCAAGGTTCTAGAAGTAATGAATGGGCAAATTTAAGTGATATAAGTCCTTATTTAGTTGATGCTGTAGTAAGTGTAGAAGATAAAAATTTTTATGAACATCATGGGTTTGATTATTTAAGAATTGCAAAAGCAATGGTTACTAATATTAAAAGAGGTTCCATTGTTCAAGGTGCTTCAACTATATCACAGCAATATATTAAAAATCTTTATTTAGATTTTGATAAGACTTGGAAAAGAAAGATAGATGAGGCATTTTTAACTTTAGAACTTGAAGTACATTATGATAAAGATGCTATTTTAGAGGGTTATTTAAATACAATTAATTATGGGCAAGGTAATATGGGTATTGTTAATGCTGCTAGTTATTATTTTAATAAAAAACCAAATGAACTTTCTTTGGAGGAAGCTATTATGCTTGCAGGAATACCTAAAAATCCAGCGGGTTATAATCCTGTTAGTAATTATGATGCTGCAGTAAAAAGAGCAAAAATTGTTGCTAAGTCTATGCTTAATAATAATTATATTGATGAGGGTACTTATAATAATCTATATAAAGAAAAATTAAATATTTATGGGCAAAATAAAACAAATAATTTACAAATGGTTATGTATTATCAAGAAGCTGTATTAAATGAACTTAATAATATAAAAGAAATACCAACATCTTTGATTAATTCTGGTGGGTTAAAAATATATACTAGTTTAGATATGGATATGCAAAAAAATATGGAAGATGCTATATTAGCTAAAAAAAATGACGATGAGGTACAGGTTGCTAGTGTAGTTGTAAATCCACAGACTGGGGAAGTTAGAGCTTTAACTGGAGGAATAGATTATGCTAAGAGCCAATATAACAGAGCTTTAAAAAGTAAAAGACAAGTAGGGTCGACGATGAAACCATTTTTGTATTATGCTGCACTTGAGAATAATATGACTATGGCAAGTACTTTTAGAAGTGAAGAAACTACTTTTAATTTATCTAATGGCAAAACTTATTCACCATCTAATGCTGGAAATATTTATGCAAGTAAAGAGATTACTATGGAGGCTGCTTTAAGTTTATCTGATAATATTTATGCTGTTAAAACTAATTTATTTTTGGGGGTTGATAAAATGATTGATGTTGCAAAAAGAGCTGGAATTAATGAGTCTTTACAAAGTGTTGCATCACTTCCTTTAGGTACTAGTGAAATAAATATAATTGATTTTGCAACTGGTTATAACACTTTTGCAACCGGAGGTTATAAAAAAGATTTATATTTTATTAGAAAAGTAACTGATTTAGATGGTAATATTTTGTATGAACATGAAGATAAGAAAGAATTAGTAATTAATCCAAATTATACTTATATATTAAATGAAGCATTAACTAGTACAACAAATGATGCTTTTGTAGATTATACAACACCTACAGCTCTTAATATTGCAGGAAGTTTAACACATAAATATGCCATTAAAACTGGTTCAACAAATACAGATTATTGGATTGTTGGTTATAATCCGGATGCTCTTGTTATGATGTGGATGGGTTATGATGATAATAGAGAATGCGATAAAAGTGTTCGAAATCAAGCAAAAAAAATATGGGCAGAAGTAATAGAAGATGCTACAAAAGATAAAGATAATTGGTATGAAACACCGAAAAATGTTATTGCTATTCCATTAGATGCTGTTACTGGAAATGTACCAAAAACAAATAGTAAAACTGCTTTATATTATTTTGTTAAAGGATCAGAACCTGGGGTTAGCCCGGAACAATATGTAATGAGTGGTGAATAGTTCATGTAAAATTTTACAAAGTAATATAATAATTATATAGACATATGAATATTATTGTTATATAATTTAGATAGGTGGAGTTATGTATAATTATGATTTTTTAAAAGATAATGAACATGCTATTAATGAAAAGGAACAAGTTTTAGTTAGTTTTGGAAACAGAAAATTATTAGTTAATATTATGCTTACTGATAAAAATTTGTTATTCTTTTTTGATACTGAAAAAGACTCATCACTTAAATGTAGCAGAATGAATGTGGTTCCTCAATATGAAGTAATATTAAAATTGAGTCTTGATAATCTTGATTATCATGTTATGGATAATTTCACTGAGATTAACTTTAATGATGATATAATCTCTATCTATGATTTTAACTTAGATGAGTTTATAAAACTTTAAAGTAATCGAAAAATCTTATAATTCCTACGAAACAGTTGTATGACTCAAAAATGGCTAGATTCCTCTCTAGTCATTTTTGATTGTTTATTTTATTAATTTTTATTGCATCATTCTTTTCTTTCCTATATTAATTAGGACAGGCAAATGGAAATTTGTAAAATAAATTTTATCAAAAAAATGACTAGATTATCTAGCCACTTAAATTTTATCTTTTTTAATTTTGATTGTTATTACATATTCTGTTGGTAAGTTTATCTCTTCCATAGATACTTTATCTGAATCAAAGTTTAATCCACGAACTGTTTTTATAACTGTATCTAAGTATTCATTTTGAACTGGAATATTACTCTTTTCTGTAGGAATAAAGAAATCATCAAGCATTTCAATATTTTCTGTGTTGTTAATTAAATTTTCTTGTTTTTTAACTTCAGGTTGTGAAGTTACTATTGTTGGTGGTACTTCTTCGATATCCATGTTTGCTGCAGAATCTTCAAGGAAGTTAAAGAATTTATTTGGCATCTTTTCAGGATTTGAAAAAAATGTTTCTGGTGTAACTACCTTTCGTTCTTTTTTATCATCAATTGTTAATTCTTCTAATTGTTCTGGTTTATTTAAGCTATTTATGTCAATAGCATTATTAACAACATTACTTATATTAGGCATATTATTTATAATAGGTACTTCTTCTTGTTCCATATTAACCTCGCTATTTTCTATACTTTTTATTTCATCTTCAAGTTGTTTAACTGTAAGACGTTCATTAATTATTTTATTTAATAACATTTTTTGACTTTCATGATTAGATATTTTTAATAAAGTTCTTGCATGTCTTTCAGAAATTTTTCCTTCTAAAATAGCATTTTGAACTGATTCATCTAATGTTAATAAACGTAATTTATTTGATATAGCTGATTGTGATAATCCCATTTTTCTAGCTAATTCTTCTTGAGTCATATAACCTTTGTCTAAAAGTGCTTGATATGATTTTGCTTCTTCGATTGCTGTTAAATCTTTTCTTTGAATGTTTTCAACAATTGCAACTTCTGCAGATGCATTATCATCTAAATTAGAAATTATTGCTGGGACTGATGCAAGTCCTGCTAGTTTTGCAGCTTTATATCTTCTTTCTCCAGCAATTATTTCATACTTGTCATTTTTTCTTCTTAAAACAAGAGGTTGAATAATTCCATGTTGTTTAATTGATGAAGCTAAGTCTTGAAGTGATGCATCATCAAAAGCTAATCGTGGTTGAAAACGATTAGGAATTATGTCCTCGATAGGAACTTGTAATATAGTATTTTCAATTTTATTATTCACATATATCAACCCTTATCTTATATAATCATACCCTATTTAAGTTTTTTTTGCAATGGCTTTTTTATAATTTTTTCATATGGTCTTAAATCTTTACTTAAAGTTTCATCTGTTTTCTTTATTTTTATGATATTTCTCATTCCTGCATCGTTGTAAAGTTCAAAACTTTCTATTTTTTCTATTTTACCATTCATTTTTTCTATTGCGTATTCTGCATCAGTTATTTCTTCTTTATTACTTCCCTTTAGAGCTATAAAATATTTATTTTTTTTTACCAAAGGCATTGCAAGTTCTGTTAAAATGGTCATATTTGTTACTGCTCTAGCTGTTACGACATCAAAATAATTTAATCTTTCTTTTGAAAGAGTTTCCACTCTAGTGTTGATAACTTCGATGTTATCAACATTTATTTTTTTAGCTAATTCTTTTAAAAATGTTGTTTTTTTGTTATTCGAATCTAATAATGTTACCTTTAGATTTGGAAAAAATATTTTTAGTACCATTCCTGGAAAACCTGCACCTGAACCAATATCAAGGAGATTATCACATGTATTTAAATCAATGACCTTTGTTAAAGTTAAGCTATCAAAAAAATGTTTTAAATATATTTCATCAACTTTTTTTATAGCAGTCAAATTTGTGTGAGCATTATATTCCATTAAAAATGATGCATAAGTATTTAGTTTATCAAGTTGTTCCTTAGTTACGTCAATACCAAGTAATTTTGTATTATTTATAAACTCATCTATTGTCATTTTTACCATATTCTTTCTTTAAATATATAGTTAATACTGAAATATCTACGGGATTTACACCACTGATACGCGATGCTTGTGCTATTGTTTTTGGTCTAATACTTGATAATTTTTGTTTTGCTTCACTTGCTAAGTTTGTTACTAAGTCATAATTAATATCATCTGGTATTTGTTTTTCTTCCATACGTTCAAGCTTTTCTACTTCTTTTAAAGCCTTATTGATATATCCTTGATATTTAGCATTTATTTCTACTTGTTCAATAACTAATGGATTATAATTTATTTCAATAAAGTTTTTTACAAATTCCATATTTATTTCAGGTCTTTTTAATAAATCATAAAAAGATAAACCTGTTAATGGAACATTTAAGTTACTCATATGAAATACTTCTTTTACTTCTTCAGTTAAATGAAGTGTATTTTCTTTTAAATAATTTGTTAAGTTTTCTATATTTTTTTCTTTTTCAATTAATTTTTGATATTGTTCATCAGTAATTGTACCAATATCTTTTGCATAATGTCTAAGTCTTAAATCTGCATTATCATGTCTTAAAATAAGGCGAAATTCTGCACGTGATGTAAGCATACGATATGGTTCAATTGTTCCTTTTGTTACTAAGTCATCAATTAATACACCGATGTATGCATCACTTCTTTTTAAAACTAATGGTTCTTTATTATCTATTTTTAATGAGGCATTTATACCTGCGATAATTCCTTGACCTGCAGCTTCTTCATAACCACTTGTTCCATTGATTTGTCCTGCAGTAAATAAATTTTCTAATATTTTGTTTTCCAAACTTGGTTTTATTTGTAATGGATCTATTGCATCATATTCGATTGCATAAGCATATTTACTTATTACAGCATTTTCTAATCCATGAAGACTATGAACCATTTTTTCTTGAACATCTTCAGGCATACTTGTTGAAAAACCTTGTAAGTACCAATCATCATAATACAAGCTTTCTGGTTCTAGGAATAATTGATGTCTTTCTTTATCTTTAAATCTTACAATTTTATCTTCGATTGATGGACAATATCTTGGACCAACTCCAGTTGCATAACCACCATACATTGCAGATTTAGTTAAATTATCTCTGATTATTTGATGAGTATTTTCATTGGTATATAAAAGGTAACATGATTTTTGGTCTTCGATTTTATAAGATGGTTCATCATCATAGGAAAATGTCCAGAATGTATTATCTCCCTTTTCTTCTTCCATTACTGAAAAATCTATGGAATCTTTTTTAATTCTTTGAGGTGTACCTGTTTTTAATCTAATTATTTTTAAACCATATTCTTTTAATTTTGTTGATAAATAATTACTTCTTTTCTCTCCGTGAGGTCCTCCGGGAGTATTTTTACTGCCCACTAAAATATTTCCACGTAAATAAGTACCTGTTGTTAAAATAACAGTTTTTCCTTCAATTTTTTCCCCATTTTCAAGTATTACTCCATTAACTTTGTTATTATCTACAATTAAATCTTCTACTAGTGATTCTTTAACTGTTAAATTAGGCATGTTCAGTAATATTTCTTGCATCTTTTTTGGATATGTAACTTTATCTGCTTGAGCTCTTAAGCTTCTTACTGCAGGTCCTTTTGAATTATTTAACATTTTTATTTGTAAGTGAGTTTTATCTGCAACTTTACCCATTAATCCTCCAAGGGCATCTACTTCTCTTACTATTATACCCTTTGCTGTTCCACCTATTGAAGGATTACATGGCATATCACCTATATTATTAATATTACCTGTTACTAATAATGTTTTTTTACCTAATTTTGCAGCAATATGACTTGCTTCAATTCCGGCATGTCCACCACCTACTACTATAATATCATACATATTTAACCTCACTTTCCTAGACAAAAATTACTAAATATTTTATCTACTAATTCATCTTTATAACTCATTCCCATTATTTCACCTAGATAATCCCAAGCATTTTTTAAATCAATTTCAACAACATCAACAGGAAATCCAGCACCTAAATTTTCTTGAGCACTTTTTAAAGAATCACTAGCTTTATTAACTAAATCTATTTCTCTGACATTCGATAAATAACTCATATCTTTATTTATTACATTTTTTAAATTTAATTTATCTGATATCTTATTTTTTAATTCATCTAAACCATTTAATTCAATTGTATTACCATATATAACATCTTTGATATAATTAGGTACAATTAATTTCTTTTCTAAATCTGTTTTATTAATAAATAATATTAGTTTATCTGAATTATATTTTTTTAACATACTTTCTTCTTCGTTAGTTAATTCTTCATTATTATTTAAAACAAATAAAATTATATCTGAATTATCTGCAGTTTTTTCACTTTTTTCTACCCCGATTTGTTCTACTAAATCATCTGTTTTTCTTATACCTGCAGTATCTATTAAATTAATTGCAACGCCATCTATTGTAATTGTTCCTTCGACGATATCTCTCGTTGTACCCGGAATATTCGTAACTATTGCTTTATCTTCATCTAATAAACTATTTAATATGCTACTTTTACCTACATTTGGTTTACCAATAATTGCAACATTTACACCATTTTTAATAAGTCTTCCGTTTTTAGCTCCATTTACTAAAGCATCTAAATCTTTTTTTATATCTGTTAGGTAATCATGCATTAATTCATTTGTTACATCTAATTCATCAGTGTATTCTGGATAATCAATATTCACTTCAATGTTTGCGAGTATTTTTGCTATTTTTTCTCTTAAGTTAGATATTTTTTTACTTAACTTACCATCTACATTATTTATTGCTAGTTTTCTAGCTGCATCCGTTTTTGCTGTTATTAAGTCGTTAACAGATTCTGCTTCAAGGAGATTTATTCTTCCATTTAAATAAGCTCTTTTTGTAAATTCACCAGGTTCAGCAAGTCTTGCTCCCTTTTTTAAAAGTAATTCTAATACCTTATTAGTGGTTGTTATTCCTCCATGGCAATTTATTTCAACGATATCTTCTGTTGTATATGTCCTTGGACTTTTCATAACCATGATGAGTACTTCATCTATTACTTCATCTTCATCTTTAATATGACCATAATAAATTTTGTGTGATTCATCTGTTATTTTTTCAGTAAAAATACTATTTACGATGTTGATAGATTCTGATCCACTTAAACGAACAATGGATATTGCACCATTTATAGCAGTTGATATTGCACATATTGTATCATCCATAAAAAATACTTCCTTTCATCGGAAGTATTATAACATACATTTGATTAAATATAAAGGGTATTTTTGGCGACATTTTTTAGCTACATTAAATCCCAAGTATAAATTAATTAATTTTTAACTTTATCCTTTAAAGACTCTGCATAACCTATGAGTTTTAATTGATCTTCGCTTTTCATATAAATAAACATATCCATTAATTCTTGTTCTTTTTTATTTAATGTTTTATTCATATATTTTATGGGAGTATCATCATTTGTTAAACCTAGTAAATAATCTGTACTTGTTCCTAAGTAATTGGCTAAATCTATTAAAGTTGTTACCTTGGGATAACTTTGACCTGATTCATACATGCTTATGGCTTCTTGAGTAACTCCGATGCTGATAGCTACATTTAATTGACTTTTGTTTCTCTTTTCTCTGATAATTCTTAAATTTTCCATAGATTATTCCTTCCATAAATAATTTTACAATAATAATTTATATTTTAAATAAGTACTTCTTATATTAGAAACAATCTACACTTATATTTAGTATAACTTGTATTTATTTTGCAAAAAAAATTGCCTCTTTATAGAGGCTTAATAACAACGTGTCTATTTGGCTCTTCGCCTTCGCTTTCTGTTTTAACTCCTTTAAAGTCTGTTAATATATTGTGTATAATTCTTCTTTCATATGACGTCATATTATCTAGAGAAGCAGGCATTTTTGTTTCTACGACTTCTTTAGCAGTTTTCTTAGCTAACCATTCTAATCTTTTTTGATTCTTTTCTTTATAGTTTGACACATCTAAATTAAATTTGTAATATATTCCTGTTGTATTTTGAATATATTGTTTTGCAATAGTTTCAATTGCTTTAAGTGTTGCTCCTTCACGACCAATTAAAATCTTATCTTTATTTGAAAATAATCTAATTGTTAATCTGTCATCTTTGTTGGTAACTTCAATACTTACTTCAAGACCCACGTTTTCAACAAGTTTTCTTATGAATTCTTTTAATTCATTGTTAATATCACTTTTTAAGAAAGCTGTTACTTCATAGATTGTTCCTTGAAATAACTTTCCTTTTTTTACTGTTGATGTATAAAGAAATTCTTCTTTTGAAAGATTATTTTCTTCCATTAATTTCTTAATTGCTTCTTCAACAGTTTTTCCTTCTTTAATTATTTTTTCCATACTTCATACCTTCTTTCTTAACTAATTTATCTTTTATTTTATCTTTTTTATTAGTTTTATCCTTTTTATTAGTTAAGTCTTTATTATTTACTAAGTTAATTATTATATTTTGTACTGCGATAAATGCATATGTTATTATCCAGTAAAATGCTAATGCAGTTGGAAGTGTCATTGATGCATAAGTTATAACAAATAACATAACATATAACATTATTTTCATTTGTTTTGCAGCTTCAGGTGATTGTGTTCCAGCCTGAGACATTGTTTGTTTGAATGAAAAATATGTTGATACTGCGATTAGTATTAGTAATAATAAATATAGATAGTTACCAGATTTAATTCCCACTAGTGGAGTCATACCTAAGTTATATGTAAGAAGTGTTTCTTCATATATTGCTGGTGTTCTATAAATTGCTTGTAAGAAAGCAAAGAATAATGGAAGTTGAATGAATGACATTAAGCAACCAACCATTGGATTTACTTTGTATTTTTTATATACAAGAATTGTTTCTTGACTTTTTGCCATTAATGATTCATTATCTGTTCTATTGCGATATTTTCTTTCTATTTTTTCTATTTCAGGTTGAGCCTTTTTCATATTCATTGTTTGTTTTGTACTTTTAATTGTAAATGGTAACAAAATAATACGAATTGCTAAACCAATTAAAATTAAAGAAATACCTAGATTACCTACTAACTTGCCTAATGCAAGAATAAGGAATGCTAATGGTTTTACAAATAGAAATTCCCATAGACCAGTTGATTCATTTGAATTAACTTTAAAACTATCACATGATGGTAATTCATCAAAGTCAACATTTAATTGGTCTTTATATTCTTTATATATGTTATATAATTCTCCATCTTTTTCAGGTAAACATACAATATCTTTTTCAAGCATTTGACCTGTTTCTTCATATGTTACTATTTTGTTGTCTTTATCTTTAATGTATTTATTACTACCGCATCCACTAGTTAATAACAATACACTTATTAGCGTTATGATCATTAATTTATTTTTCATGATTTTCCTTTCTTAATGTTTTTACTAAATCATTTTGTAAATCATTATATGAAGCATTATTTGCTTCCCTTTTAATCATTATAATATAATTACGATTATTTTTAAAGAGAAATCTGTTATTATCTACAATATTTCTAAATTGTCGTTTAAATTTATTTCTTACAACAGCATTTCCTAACTTTTTACCTACGGCAATACCAAAGTTAGGTTTTATAAATTCTTTTTCTTTATAAAATACTATTGAATATTTTCCTTTAAGTTTGTTTCCACTATTAATTATCTCATGGAAATCCTCATGAGATTTAACCATTTCAATTCTTTTCATAATACCTTGTTTAGGAAAAAAACCACATTAAAGTGGTTTTTATTTACATAAAACTTTGCGTCCTTTTCTACGACGATTATTTAGAATATCAGTGTTTTTACGAGCAAAAAATCCATGTTTTTTAGCTGCTTTTCTTTTATTTGGTTGATATGTTCTTTTCATAATATAATTTCTCCTTTTCTTTAATAGCGTTATTATTA
>CAKOKR010000002.1 GCA_934095965.1 uncultured Bacilli bacterium | reverse complement strand
TGCCGACAGAGAGAGTCGAACTCCCAACCTACTGATTACAAGTCAGTTGCGCTGCCAGTTACGCTATGTCGGCAAATTCATGGTGGGCGCTATAGGACTCGAACCTATGACCCCCTGCTTGTAAGGCAGGTGCTCTAACCAACTGAGCTAAGCGCCCATTTTCCCGATGACAATTTAGATTATACCAGATGATATGATAAATTGCAATAGTTTTTTTAAAAAAATTGCAATTTAAGCATATTTTTTTGGTTAATTTCTTTTTTGGGGGAGATAATGCGAAGCTATATGGTGAATTTTATTAATATATTTTAATTATTAATTCCTTAATTACTATAGTATATATAAAATTGTATAAATTAATTTTTGGTTTTATTATGTGTGACCTATGTTGGGGTTCAGGTTCAATTAAGCAAAATAAAAAAACAGGAATCCCTGTTTTAAAAATTAAAATGGTCGAGAAGACAGGATTTGAACCTGCAACCCCTAGGTCCCAAACCTAATGCACTGCCAAATTGTGCTACTTCTCGAGGTATACAATCTATCAAGAAAAAATTAATGGTGCGCCCAGAGGGACTCGAACCCGCAACCTTTAGATCCGTAGTCTAACGCTCTATCCAATTGAGCTATGGGCGCTTATTTCATCACGTTTCTTCTCGAATGCAATAATATTATATTACATAAAAAGTATAAAAGTCAATGAAAATTATAATTATTTTGCTTATTTTGTCAATTTTTTATTAAAAAACTAAAAAAAGTTGTATTTACTACCTTATTTCGACAAATTTTTCACTTTTTTTGTGATATTATAACTTTTCGAAAGGAGGAATTATTATAGAATCCTTAAGTGAATTAAATTTATCTGATGCTGAGCATGAAGAAACTATGAAAAATAATATGAAAATTTTTTGTAAACAATTTTATTATATTCAAGCACTAAATTGGGTTAAAAGTTCAGGCAATGGTAATGCTGCTGCTGGTAAAACTTTTGAAGACTTGGTTGGAAAGGCTCAAGACAGAATGTTTCTTCCTGATTACCTTGGAATCGAAATAAAAACTAAATCTGTTGCAGCTAAGAGAAAACTTTCTTTATTTAATATGGCTCCTGATAGTGAACCAAATATTATTAGGACCCTTTGGAGCAAATGTGGATGGAGAAGTAAAAAGACTGATTTAAGAGAATTTTTTGCAACTGTTGATGCTTGTGAGTTTTCTAATGACCATCGAAAATATGCATTTAAACTCAAAGTTGATTATGATAATAAATGTGTTAGACTTTGTATTCGTAAAAATTGGGATGATGTTGATGAAATCGATGATCGCTTTTTTTGGACTTTTCAACAATTAGAGAGTAGAATTCATGTAAAACTTTCATATTTAGCATTAATTCATTATGAATCGAAAATGTCATATGGTGAATCATATTTTAAATATACCAGCCTAGACATGTATCGTTTCAGGTGTTTTGAAAAATTTTTGGAACTTATTGAAGCTGGAAAAATCTCTGCTGATTTTAAAATTTTAACTCATGGTGATCGGGAAAATTTTGGAAAACCTAATGATAAAGGTACCAGCTTTATAATAAGTGAAGATGATTTAGATACTTTATTTGAAAAGGTACCAATTAGAAATTATATTTTTAGTTAAAAAAGACGACCTGTATTATTAGTCAGGTCGTTCTTCATTATTCAACGGTAACAGATTTTGCTAAATTTCTTGGTTTGTCAATATCGCATCCTTTATTTTTGGCAATTCTATATGATAATAGTTGAAGTGGGATTATAGTTAAAATTGGTTGTAATATTTCTTCAATTTTATCAATTGTAATGATTTTGTCATAAAATTTTTCGTTTGGCATCATGTTGGTTACCAATATAATGTATGCACCACGTGCTTTAACTTCTTTAATATTGCTTATTGTTTTTTCGGCAATTTCTTCATCAGTAAGTAGGGCTATTACGGGGGTGTTTTTAGCAATTAATGAAATTGTTCCGTGCTTTAACTCTCCAGCTTGGTATGCAACACTATTTATATAAGAAATTTCTTTTAATTTCAATGATGCTTCTAAAGCTATTGCATAATCTATGGCTCTACCAATAAAGAAAATTTGTTTTTTGTTATAAATTTTATCAGCAATTTCCATATAGCTGTCATCCTTAATTGTTTTTTGGATTAATTTTGGCATTTCTTTTATTTCATCACTTATTTTTTTGTATTCTTCATCACTAATTAAATTTTTAAATTTACCTAGATATAAAGCAATTAAACTAAATATTGCTACTTGTGCTAAATATGCTTTTGTTGTTGCAACAGCTATTTCAAATCCGGCTTTGATGTAGATAACGTGATCTGCTTCTCTTGCAATTGATGAGCCAATTACATTTACAATTGCCATTGTTGTAATTCCATCATTTTTAGCTTTTCTTAATGCAGCGAGTGTATCTGCTGTTTCTCCAGATTGTGATACAACTATTAATAGTGTATCTTTGTCATAAAAACATTTTTTATATCGATATTCGCTAGCTACTTCAACATTTACTGGAATATCAGCATATTTTTCAATTAAATTTTTTCCAACAATTCCAGTGTGATAGGCAGAACCACATGCAACTATATCAATCTTTTTGAATTTTTTGATAAACCCAAAGCTTTTTTCAAGTGATTCCAAACTTCCATCAAAGTAATAGTTAACTGTGTCTTTAAAAACTTTATCCTGTTCATTTATTTCTTTTAGCATAAAGTGTTCATAACCATTTTTGGTCGCAGCATCCATTGTTCCTTCAAAAACTTTTATTTCTTTTTTACATCGATTTAAATCTTTATCAAATATTTCAATTTTGTCTTTTGAAAGTTTTACAATGTCTAAATCATTTAATAACATATATTTTTTTGTATATGCAAGTATTGCTGGTACATCTGACGCTACATAATTTCCATCATCTGCAATGGCTGCTATCATTGGAATTGCATTTCTAGTTGCATAAATATGTTCATCGTTGTCAATCATTACCACAAATGCATATGAACCACGCAACTTCTTACTTGCTTCATTTAATGTTTTAACCATATCATTATTTTTCTTATAAAGACTATCAATTAAAGCTGCAGCAATTTCACTATCGGTTTTACTTTTAAATTTATATCCTTCTTTAACAACTTCATTTTTAATATCTTGATAGTTTTCAATAATTCCATTGTGTATTAAAGTTATTTTGCCAACCTTATGTGGATGGGCATTTATTTTATTTACCTCACCATGTGTTGCCCACCTAGTATGACCAATTCCCATATAGGCATCTTCATTCATGTCAACTTGTTCTTTTAAATTTTTAATTTTTCCTACTTCTTTAACAATTTCTACTGTATTATTTTTAACATAAGCTATTCCAGCAGAATCATAGCCTCTGTATTCTAATGCTTCTAATGCATTAATAAGTTTTGGAACACATTTTTTAGTTCCAATATATCCAATTATTCCACACATTTTAAAAAATCCTTTCTTAAAGTATGTGATATATTTTTTGTTACAATTTTGATTTTGATTTTTATAATATATCTTTCGAGTATACTAACCCGTGATGTATCCGCCGAAATCTCGATAACCATCATCCTCGTTAACCACTTGAGTCTGGCGCTAACAAATAATTTTACCTCCATTAATTATTTTGTTTTTTTAATTATAATATAGATTGTAACTTTTGTCAAAATATAGTATAATATTTTTGGTGATATAAATGGCAAGTGTCAAAGGAAAATTAGAAAAAAAGAATAGTTCAACAAATAATGAATTTACAAACACATTGATTTTAGGTCTTGTGGGATTAATTTTATTGCTCATTCCTGATACATTAAATAAGTTGCTTGGAATTGTTGTAGGGTTATCTTTGTTGCTTTTAGGTATTTATTCAATTTATCAATATTTACAACAAAAATTATTCTCATCTAGTATGATTAGTGGAATTCTTTATAGTATACTTGGGTTAATTGTTTTACTTTATCCTGGTTCAGTTATTAGAGCTGTTGCAATTGGTATTGGATTTGCTTTAATTGTAATAGGACTTTCTAAATTGAGACAAGCTTTAGTATTAAAAGATGTAAACTCAAAATGGATAGGTACATTAGTGGTAAGTATTTTAACTTTAGTTTTAGGTTTTTTACTAGTTTTTAATCCTTTTTCTGGAGTAGCAATTACTAAACTTGCCGGAGCATTTTTACTTATTGTAGCTATCTTTAACATTATAGACAATTATATTTTTCAAAAGTAACTGTAAAAAGTTACTTTTTTTAACTTCAAAAATTATGCATTATATGATAAACTATATATATGGTGATGTTATGGATCGAATTACATTTATTTTAATAGCAATTGCGTATTATATTTTAACTATTGTTATGGTAATAGTTATTTTAAACGTGTTAAATAATAAAGAAAAGAAGAAACTTAAAAAAGAAATAGAAAAATTGGAAACTGAAAAGAATATGGTTATTTCTGCATCTATGTTATCTGAATTAAATAAAGTTGAAGCTTTAGTTAATAATGATGAAATGAAAGAAAAATTAAATGATTGGAAATCAAGATTTAATGATATTAAAGAAGTAGAAATGCCTAAAATTACTGATACCATTAATGAAATTGAAGAACTTTTTGAAGAAAAAAACTTTAAAGATTTAAAAGGATTAGTTTTAAAAGCTGATTTTGATTTGAATACTTTAAAAACAAAGGCAAGTTTTTTATTAGATGAAATAAAAGATGTAACATTAAGTGAAGAGAGAAATAGAGAAACAATTACTAAATTAAAAGCTGAATATCGTGATATTCTTGGAACGTATAAAGAATTTGAAGATGAATATGCGGATGTAAAAGCTCCGTTAGAATTGCAATTTGAAAATGTTGATAAGTTATTTGCGGCATTTGAAAATGCCATGGATCAAAATGCTTATACTGAAGTTGGTAGAATTGTAAAAGCAATAGCTGATGTGATAGCTAATTTAAAAGTAATTATTGATGAGGCACGTCCGATTATTACACTAGGAAAAAATTTAATACCTAAAAAAGAAGTTGATATAAAAAATATAGCTGATAAAATGACTCGTGAAGGTTATAATATTGAATACTTAAATATAGATTATAATATTAATGAAGCTAATAAAAAAATACAAGATATTTTTCAACGTTTAAATGTATTAAATGTTGAAGATTCGCTTTTTGAACTTAAAACAATGCATGATTATTTTGATTCTTTATATGCAGATTTTGATAAAGAACGAATTTCTAAAAAAATATATGAAGACTATAGTAGAAGTATTTTGATTAAGGCAACAAAACTTGAAAAAGTTAATAATGAATTATATAAAAAAATGGGAGATATTAAATATAGTTATGATTTATCGGATGATGAAGTTTCTGTTATTGTGGAAATTAAACAGGAAATTATGAGTATTCGTGCAAGTTATGATAAAATTGTAGATGTTGGAAGAAGTAAAATGCTTGCATATTCTAAACTTGCCCGTGAAATGGAAATTATTAATTCTAAACTTATAAAAACTGAAGAAAAATTAAATGGGGCTTTAAAAAATCTTGGTAGTCTAAAAGAAGATGAACTTCGTGCTCGTGAACAACTTGATGAAATAAAAAAGATTTTATCTACTACAAAAGAAAAGGTTCGTTCATATAAACTTCCTTGTATTCCTAAAAATTATTATGTGGAATTATCTGAGGCAATGGAAGCAATTAATGAACTTATTAAAGAGTTAGATAAAAGACCAATCTCAATTAAAACTCTTAATTTAAGAGTTGATACTGCTAGAGACTTAGTTTTAAAAGTTTACAATACTGTTAACGAAACAATTAAAACAGCTAAAATGGCAGAAACTGCTATCGTGTATGGAAATCGTTATAGAGTGACAAATAGAGAAGTTGATTTTGGTTTAATTAAAGCTGAAAATGCTTTCTTAAAAGGTAATTTTAAAATTAGTTTAGAAAATGCTATAAATGCAATAAATATTGTGGAACCAGGTATACATAAAAAATTACTTGAAGAATCCCATAGTTAGGAAGTGAAAAAAATTGATATATTTTGATTATAGTGCAACAACACCAGTTTCTTATGATGTTCTTGATACAATTACAAAGGTAAGTAAAGATTTTATAGGCAATGCTAATTCTATTCATAGTTTAGGACAAAAATCTTTTTCTTTACTTGAAAGTGCTACGAAGCAAATTGCTGATATATATTCAGTTAATCCATCTGAAATAGTTTACACAAGTGGTGCAACTGAAGCAAATAATATGGCATTAATTGGAACTTGTCTTGCTAATCATAAAAGAGGAAAACATATTATAGTATCAAAACTTGAGCATCCATCAATTTATGTAATTTGCGATTATTTAAAAACAATGGGTTTTGAAGTTAGTTATGTAAAAAATGATCAAGATGGATTAATTGATTTTGAAGATTTAAAATCATTAGTAAGGGATGATACAATACTTGTAAGTATTTGTGCTGTTAATTCTGAAATTGGGGTTAGACAACCTTTAAAAATGATTAGACAAATTATAAAAAAAGAAAATATGGGAACGATTTTTCATTCTGATATGACTCAAGCAATAGGTAAAGTAAGTGTAAATATGCGTGATGTTGATTTAGCAAGTATGTCAAGTCATAAAATATTTGGACCAAAAGGGATAGGTTTTTTATATAAAAGTAGCATGGTTAAAATTACACCTTTAATATATGGAAGTGGAAAAACCAATGATTTAAAACCTGGGACTCCGCCGCTTCCTTTAATTGCTGCTTTATCAAAAGCAGTTCGTCTTTCTAATGAAGGACTTGAAAAAAAGGAAAGGTTTGTAAGTCTTTTGAATGAAAAAATAGTAAATGCTTTAAGTAAATATCCTAATATTAAAATAAATAAAACAAAATATAGTATTCCTCAAATTTTAAATATAAGTGTTATGGATGTTATGCCTGAGGTTTTAGTTCATGCTTTAGAAAAATATGAAATATATGTTAGTACTAATACTGCTTGTTCAAGTGGTGATATATCAAATAGTGTTATTGCAGTATATAATGATATAAATAGGGCAAAGCACACAATTAGAATAAGTCTATCATATGTTAGTACAACTGAGGAAGTTAATAAATTTATTGAAGTGTTTAAATCTGTATATGAAAGTTTAAGTAATTTAAAATAAAACTACCATTTTGGTGGTTTTTATTTTAAAAATATGGTACAATCTATTTGCTTGGAGGTTTATATGGAAAAAATTATAATTATAAAATATGGTGAATTAAGTACTAAAAAAGATAATAAAAATTTTTTTATAAGTAAGTTAAAAAATAATATTGATGTGACTTTAAAAAATATTGATCATGAAACATTTTATGATTTTGGAAGAATGTTTATAAAAACAGATTATATTGATGAGGTAATTGAACTTTTAAAAAATGTATTTGGTATTCAAGATATAATGATTGGGTATAAAAGTTCTGATCTAGATATTGAAGATATAAAAAATAATGTTTTAGATTTAATTAAAGATAGAAAATTTAAAACTTTTAAAGTTATAACAAAACGTAGTAATAAGAGTTATCCTTTTGAATCAATGAAAGTTAATAATATTTTAGGTGGTCATATTCTTAAAAATATTAGTGATATTCATGTTGATGTACATAATCCGGAACTTGTAGTTAATGTTGAAATTAGAAATGAAGAAGTATTATTTTATTTTAGTGGTATTAAAGGTTTAGGTGGATATCCGGTTGGTACTTTAGGAAAAGGATTACTTATGTTAAGTGGAGGAATTGATTCACCGGTAGCTGGATATCTTGCTATTAAAAGGGGTGTAAAACTTGAAACAATTTATTTTGAAAGTCCACCACATACTAGTGATATGGCAAAAGATAAAGTTATAAAACTAGCTAAAGTACTTGCAAAATATAATACTGAGGTAAAAATACATGTTATTAACTTTACTGAAATTCAAGAAACAATTTTAAAAAATATTCCTCATGAATATTTAATAACTATCATGAGAAGAATGATGTATCGTATAAGTGCAATTGTTGCAAGCCAAAATAATGCTAATATAATAGTTAATGGAGAATCTATTGGTCAAGTTGCAAGTCAAACTCTTACAAGTATGAGAGCGATAAATGAAGTTGTCAAGATTCCTGTTATTAGACCTGTTGCTTGTTTTGATAAACTAGAAATAATAGATATTTCAAAAAGAATAGGTGCTTATGATATTTCAATTTTACCTTTTGAAGATTGTTGTACTGTGTTTGTTCCAAAACATCCAGTTATTAATCCAAATCCAATTTTATGTAGTGAATATGAAGAACTAATTCCTTATAAAGACTTAATTTATAAAGCAATTAAACATCATGAAGTTATTAAAGTTTCGATAAGTGATGATAATAAATATAGTGATTTATTATAGTTTTTCTTGATAATCACAAATAAATAATATATAATTAAATTGAAATGAGTGTGTAATTATGGAAGATAATTTTTGTTTAAAAACTTCAGCAATGTGGCAATTAGCAGGTTATGTTTTGTTTGCAATTAAAATAATTGTTCCTTTAATCATTATAATTTTGGGAATAGTAGATTTTGCAAAAGCTAGTTTAAGTAGTGATGATAAAGCTGTAAGTAAAGCTGCTTCATCTTTATTAAATAGATTTATAATTGGTGTTGCTGTTTTCTTTGTACCTACAGTTGTATCAATTGTACTTGGTTTGGTTGTAACTAAAAATGAAGATGGTACTGGAATTGATGCATGTAGAGTATGTTTGTTAAATCCAACTGATGCTGATTGTGATTCTTATAAAAGAAAAGCAAAGGGTATAACTATAGTTGATAAAGAGGAAGATTCTTTAAGACAATACGAATAATATATAAAATAATAAACATAATATTATTAGGTGATATTATGTTTAAGATAAATGATTATTATTATAAAGGTTATGATATTGAAAACTCTTCAAGACTTGAAAAATTAGTAATGGGTTATTCCAATCCATATGGGCCAAATATTGGAAGTAATCATAGAAGGGTAATAGATTATCAAAAAAAAGCTACTTTTACAAATCAAGATGATATTAAATTAAAATTAAACAAGTAAAAAGTCACTAATTTATAAAATATTTTGTAAATTAGTGACTTTTTTTAAATTTTCATGTATAATAATTGACAGAGGTGAAGTTATGAAAATTTTAGCAGTAAATGCAGGTAGTTCATCACTTAAATTTACTTTGATTGAATTACCAGAAAAAAAAGTATTAGCAAATGGATTATTTGAAAAAATTGGTATTCCAGGTTCTTGTTATACAATTAAATATAATGGAGAAAAAATTACTAAGGAAGCTAATTTAAAAGATCATTCAATAGCTGTACAAATATTAATGGATGAATTAATTAACATGGGTATAATTAGTTCACTAGAAGAAATTGATGGGGTTGGACACAGAATGGTTCATGGTGGACAAGAATTTACTGAATCAGTTGTATTAACTGAAGATGTTCTTGAAAGAGTTTCTCAATATAATGAACTTGCACCACTTCATAATCCTGCCAATATTATGGGTGTAAAAGCTTTTATGAAAGCACTACCTAACACTATTCAAGTTGGAGTATTTGATACTGCATTCCATACAACTATGGAACCAACTGAATATATTTATCCAGTACCATATGAATGGTATGAAAAATATGGAGTAAGAAAATATGGATTCCATGGTACAAGTCATAGATTCATTAATAAAACAATTAGTGAATATTTAAAAAGAGATGATTTAAAAGTTATTTCTTGCCATATTGGTAATGGTGGTTCTATTACTGCGATTGATTCTGGTAAAGTAATTGATACATCAATGGGATTTACTCCACTTGCTGGTATTATGATGGGTACAAGATGTGGTGATATTGATGCATCTATGTTATCTTATTTAGCTGGAAAGACTGGAAAAACATTAGAAGAATTAACAAATGATTTAAATAAGAAAAGCGGTCTTTTAGGTGTTAGTGAAGTAAGTAGTGATTCAAGAGATGTTGAAAATGCTGCGAATGAAGGAGATGCAAAAGCAATACTTGCTCAAGAAATGTATGCTAGAAAAATTGCTAATTATATAGCTATGTATAATAATTTACTTGGTGGAGCAGATGTTATTACTTTAACTGCAGGTGTTGGTGAAAATAGTAAAACAATGCGTAAATCTATTCTTGATAAGATTGCATCACTTGGTGTTAAAATTGATGAAGAAAGAAATGACTTTAGAGGAGAATTCCGTTTAATATCAACTGATGATTCAAAGATTCCGGTTTATGTTGTTCCAACTGATGAAGAATTAATGATTGCAATGGACACTGTTGAATTAAAAAACAAAAATAAGTAGAAATGAGTGATAAGATGAAGGAAATGTATAAAAAGGTATTTAAAATAATAAAAAAATATAACAATATTGTTTTAGCTAGACATATTAGTCCAGATCCGGATGCTATAGCTAGTCAAATAGCATTAAGAGATTCTATTAAACTTACATTTCCAGAAAAAAATGTTTATGCAGTAGGTGCCGGGGTACATAAATTTAAATATTTAGGTGCCTTGGATAAACCTGATTTAAGTACTTTAGATAATGCTTTATTAATAGTACTTGATGTTCCAAACTTTTATAGAGTTGATGGAATTAATGGATTAGAATATAGTGCTATATTAAAAATTGATCATCATCCAGCAGAAGATATAGTTGGAGATGTTGATTGGACTGATCCAACAAAGTCTAGTACGTGTGAAATGATTGCAGAACTTTTATTAAATACAAGTTTAGTGATGGATAAAAAATGTGCAGAAGATTTATATGTGGGTATGGTTTTTGATAGTGATAGATTTTTATTACCAAATACAAATGCTAATACTTTAAAAACTGCATATGAATTAATTAAAGCAAGTAATATAAATTTTGTTAGTTTATATGATAACTTGTATGAAAGAAGTATAAGTGAAGAAAAGTTTAGAGCATATTTAATAAATAATATTGAAATAACTGAAAATAAATTTGGTTTTATCTTTGTTCCGAGTGAAGATTTAAAAAAGTTTAATGTTGAATCAACAAGTGTATCTAATCAAGTTAATGATTTTTATTTTATAAAAGAACTTATTTGTTGGATGTTTGTTGTTTATGATGAGAGAAATAACATTTATAAAGCAAATATAAGAAGTCGTGGTCCAGTTATAAATGAAGTTGCATCAAAATATAAGGGCGGAGGACATAAATTTGCATCTGGATGTAGAACAGCTGATTATAAAGTAATCGAAGAATTAGCTAAAGAGTTAGATAAAACATGTAAAGAGTATTTTAATGAAGAAAATATCTAGTATAAAGAAGAAACAAAATAAATATATTGTTTATTTTGATAAAGAATGTATTAGTTTATACACTGATACAATAATTAAATTTAATTTACTTAAACCAAGAAATATTAGTGATGCAGAATATAAAGATATTATTTTATACAATGATTTTGTTGATGCATATAATAAAGCACTAAAGTTAATTGGAATAAAACTTAGAACTAAAAAGGAAATAAAAGATAAACTAAGTGATTATAATAAAGATACAATTGATAAAGTTATTTTGTTACTTCAAAAAAATGGTTATTTATGTGAAGAGTTATATATAAGTGCATATATTAATGATAAACTTAATCTAAGTAATGATGGACCTAAGAAAATTCAAAATAATTTAGAAAAGTTATGTTTAGATAAAGATAAAATATATAAACAAATAAAACTAATAAGTGATGATGTATGGCTTGATAGAATAAATAAAGCTATTAAGAAAAAAGAAAAACAAAATAAGAAGTTATCAAAGAGTATGTTTGTTAAAAAGGTTAAAAGTGATTTACTACTTTTGGGTTATCCCGTAGATTTAATAAATAAAAAAATAGATTTGTTAGATAGTAGTAATGATTTTGAAATATTAAAAAGTGTATATAATAAAGAGTATAGAAAATTAAGTAGAAAATATGAAGGTGAAAATCTTAAAAATAAGTTAAAATATAGCTTATATAACAAAGGTTTTAAAATAGATGATATAAATAAAGTAATTGAGTAGGTGGAGATTATGAAAAATAAGATGTTATGGTTAATTGTTCTTGCTAGTGTATTTATTCCAAATGTGGCACTTGCAGAAGAAATAAATGTCTGTAGTGGACAAAGTTTGAGAGCTTTTCAAATAATTGGTTATTTGATTTATGTTGCAAAAATGGTTATTCCACTTTTATTGATAATTCTTGGAAGTATTGATTTAGCAAAGGGTGTGATTGCCACTAATGAAAAACCAAATAAAGATAGTTTGATGGCTTTTGTAAGAAGGTTAATAATTGCAGTAATTGTATTTTTGATACCAACTGTACTTGATTTTTTACTTAGTTTTGTAGATGGTGTTAATGATACTATGGATAAATATTCTGTATGTACAACTTGTTTGCTTGATCCTTTAGGGGATGAATGTCAAAATGGTGTTGATGAATAAAATGGATAAAAAACTTATCCATTTTTCTTTTATTTAATAGAGATATTTGATATAATATTATTACATTAGTGGAGGTTAACAATGGATATATTAAGTAATTTAAATAACGAACAAAAACAAGCCGTTATGCATATGGAAGGTCCATGTTTAGTTTTGGCAGGAGCAGGTTCAGGTAAAACCAAAGTATTAACAACAAGAATTGCTAATATGATAAATGAAGGTATTTATTCAGGTAATATTTTAGCTATTACATTTACTAATAAAGCAGCGAAGGAAATGCGTGATAGAATTAGTAAAGTTGTTGAAAATAACTATGCTTTTGTAGGAACTTTTCATTCATTTGGGCTTAAAATTATTAGAGAAAATGTAGAAAAATTAGGTTTAACAAGTAATTTTACAATTATTGATAGTGATGATGCATTAAGTATAATAAAGAAAATTATGAAGGAATTTGATATAAGTACAAAAGATTATAGTCCTTCATTTATTAGAAATAAAATTAGTTTTATTAAAAATGAAATGTTAAGTGATAATGAAGTGGAAAAGTTTTTAGTTAGTCCTCCGGAAAAGGTTGCTGTTAAAGTATATTTTCAATATGAGTTAGTTTTAAGAAGAAATAATGCTGTTGATTTTGATGATTTATTAAAAAGACCTGTTATGTTACTTCAAGAAAATGAAGATATATTAGATAAATATCAAGAAAGATATAAATATATTTTAATTGATGAATATCAAGATACTAATGAAGTTCAATATAAATTAGTTAAGATGCTTGCAAGTAAGTATCGTAATCTTTTTGTGGTTGGTGATGTTAATCAAAGTATATATGGATTTAGATGGAGTAATTATAAAAATATATTAAATTTTGAAAATGATTATCCGGATGCTATAAGTATTACATTAAATCAGAATTATCGAAGCACTAATACAATTTTAAAGGCAGCTAATAATGTTATTAAAAATAATGTTGAAAGAAAAGAAGTTAATTTGTTTAGTAATTATGGTAATGGAGTAAAAATTAAATATTTTCGAGGACTAGATGAAAAGGATGAAGTTAGACTTGTAACTGATGAGATAAAGAAGTTATTAAATGAAGGATATACTTATAATGATTTTGCAATTCTTTATAGAACCAATGCTCAATCAAGAACTGTTGAAGATGGTATTTTAAAACTAAATTATCCATATAGAGTAGTGGGTAGTTATTATTTCTATAAAAGAAAAGAAATTAAAGATTTGCTATGTTATTTAAGACTTATTTCTAATCATCAAGATGATGTATCTTTAGAAAGGGTAATAAATGTACCAAAAAGAGGAATTGGTACAACATCAATTCAAAATTTAACTAAACTTGCAAGTGATACAAATTCATCAATGTTTGATTGTTTATCAAAAACAAAGGAATTAGAATTTAAAAATTTGATTCTTGATTTAACAGAACAAGCCAAAAATAAAGATTTAACAGAATTAATTGATTTAGTTTTAGAAAAAAGTGGTATGAAGAAAGAACTTCTTAATGAACATAGTCTAGAAGCTGATATAAGACTTGAAAACTTAATGGAATTTAAAAGTATTACTGAGAATTATCAAAAAGATACTGGTAATGTTAACTTGGAAGATTTTTTGGAAGATATTAGTTTAGTGGCTGATTCACAAGAACATAAAGATATAGATAATGCTATTACTTTGATGACAATGCATGCTGCGAAGGGACTTGAATTTAAAGTAGTGTTTTTAATAGGTATGGAAGAAGGAGTTATGCCTCATTCAATGAGTATGAATTCATCAAGTGAGCTTGAAGAAGAACGAAGACTTTGTTATGTAGGTATTACAAGAGCTAAAGAAAGATTATATATTACAAATGCCAAAAGAAGATTATTGTTTGGTATTACAAATATGAATCCACCATCAAGGTTTATTTCAGAAATTGATGCTGATTTGATTGAAAAAGAAGAAAGTAAAGAAAGTATATTAAATAAAGCATTTGATAAAACTAAATTTTATGATGGAGATGCTATTAATTATAAACCAGGTGAAGTTGTATTACATGCATCATTTGGTAAAGGAATAGTTGTTGATATTGATGATAGATTTGTAACGGTTGCATTTAATAAAAGATTTGGTATTAAGAAATTTTTAAATAATTATAAAGGTTTAAGGAGGATGAATTAATGAAGACTTTAGTTATTATGGCTGCAGGAATGGGTAGTAGATTTGGAGGTTTAAAACAAATTGAACCAGTTGGACCAAGTGGTGAAATTATTGCGGATTATTCTGTGTATGATGCTAAGAGAGCTGGATTTGAAAAAATAGTATTTATTATAAGGAGAGAAAATGAAGAGTATTTCAAGAAACATATTATTAATAAATTTAGTGATAAAATTAAGGTAGAACTTGCTTTTCAAGAATTATCATTTATTCCAAGTGATGTAGTTCTTCCAAAAGAAAGAATTAAGATGCTTGGTACTGGTCATGCATTATATTGTGCTAATGAATATATTGATGATGATTTTATAATTATTAATTCTGATGATTTTTATGGGTATGATTCATTTTTACAAGCATCTAAGTTTTTAGATCAAAAAAATGAAGATTATATGAGTGTTAATTATCCTTTTTATGTAACTATGAGTAAATATGGTAAAGTAAAAAGAGGGGTAGTAAAAGAAGATAATGGTTATGTAAAGAAAATTATTGAAAGTGAAATAAGTGTTGATGGTGATAAAATCATTGCTAGTAGTTTAGTTGATGGAGAAACATTTGAAATAGAAAAAGATACACCGGTGGCAGTTAATTTCTTTGCATTTAGAAAAAGTTTTTTAAATATTTTAAATGAAGAATTTGATAAGTTTATTCATGGTGATATAGATTTAAAAAGCGAATTTTTGCTTCCTGATATATTAAAACATGGTTTAGAAGAAAACAAATTTAGAGTAAAGTGTGCTACTAGTAAAAGTAATTGGATTGGTATGACTTACAAAGAAGATTTAGAAGTTGTAAAGAAAAGTATTAATGAATTAATAAGTATGGGTGAATATCCATCTAATTTGTGGGGTTAATATGGAAAATGTTAAAAAGAGAGTAGAAGAATTAACTAATATATTAAATGATGCAAATTATAATTATTATGTGCTTGATAATCCGACGATTACTGATCAAGAATATGATAAATATATTAGAGAACTTGAGGATATTGAAAAAGAATATCCAGAGTTTGCAAGTGATGTAAGTCCAACTAAAAGAGTTGGGGGAGAAGTTATATCTAAGTTTGAAAAGGTAGTAAGAGATAAACCTATGCTTTCAATTGGTGATGTTTTTAATGAAGAAGAAGTTAGTGATTTTGTTAAAAAGATTATTAATGAAACTGGAAATACTGAGTTTGTTTGTGAACAAAAGATAGATGGTTTGGGAATTTCTTTGATTTATGAAAAAGGTGTTTTAGTAAGAGGAGTAACTAGAGGTGATGGACTTGTCGGAGAAGATGTTACTCATAATGTTAAAACAATTAAATCTATTCCTTTGCGTTTAACTCGTGATGTAGATATTGAAGTACGTGGTGAAATATTTATGCATAAAAGTACTTTAGAAAAAATTAATAAAGAAAGAGAAATGCTGGGTAAACCAAAGCTTCAAAATGTTAGAAATGCTGCGGCAGGTAGTATTAGACAACTTGATTCAAGAGTTACAGCTAAAAGAGAGTTAGATACATTTATATACTATTTACCAAATCCTCTAGATTTTGGTATAAATACTCATTTAGAAGCATTACAATTTATGGCTGACTTAGGTTTTAAGATAAATCCTAATAATAAGTTGGTTGGAAGTTTAGATGAAGTATTAAAATATATTGATGATCAAACTAGAAAAAGAGGAAGTCTAAGTTATGAAATAGATGGTGTTGTTGTAAAAGTTAATAGTGTTGAAATGCAAGAAAAGTTAGGTAATACTGCAAAATATCCAAAATGGGTTATTGCATATAAGTTTCCAGCGTTAGAAGTTTTAACGAAATTAACAGATATCATTTTTACAGTTGGAAGAACTGGAAGAATTACACCGAATGCTGTTTTGGAACCAGTTATTGTAATGGGTTCAACAATTAGAAGAGCAACACTTCATAATGAAGATTATGTAAAAGAAAAAAATTTAAAAATCGGAGATATTGTTTCAATTAGAAAAGCAGGAGATGTTATTCCTGAAGTGGTGGAAGCTAAGTTTGAAAGAAGAACTGGTGATGAAAAAGACTTTGTAATGATTGATAAATGTCCGATGTGTGGTGGAAAACTTGAAAAAAGAAATGGTCAAGTTGATTATTATTGCATTAATCCAGATTGTCCAAGAAGAAATATTGAAAGCATTATTCATTATGTATCTAGAGATGCAATGAATATTGAAGGCCTTGGAGATGAAATTGTTGAAGAGTTATATAATTTAGGTTTTGTAAAAAAAATAACTGATTTATATGATTTAGATTCTAAGAAAAAACAAATAATGGAATTTGATGGATATGGTGAAAAAAGTTTAAATAAAATAATTGATAATATTGAAGCTAGTAAAAATAGTAGTTTAGAAAGATTGTTGTTTGGTCTTGGTATTAAAGAAATTGGTAGTAAAACTGCGAAGATTTTAGCTAGTAATTTTGATTCTATGGGCAATTTAATGAATGCATCAATGGATGAATTAGAAAGTATTAAAGATATTGGACATATTACTGCTTTATCAGTATATGAATATTTACAAAATAATAAAGAAGTTATTAATGAACTTAAAAGTATTGGGGTAAATATGAAGTACTTAGGTAAAAATATGGGTAACAACAATTTAATAAGTGGTAAAAAGTTTGTTATAACTGGTACCATTGATGGATATGGAAGAAAAGAAATAAAAGAAATAATAGAAAGCTTTAATGGAGTAGTTAGTGAATCTGTTAGTAAAAATACTGATATTGTTATTGTGGGGGATAAACCAGGTAGCAAATATCAAGATGCATTAAGGCTAAATATTATGATTTGGGACAATAAAAAAACACTTGAAGTGTTAAATAATTTGCCAAAAGCATAAATAGATAGTATAATTATATTACTTAAGAGGTGTGTTATGAAAAATAAGTTTAAAGAATTATGGGGGAAGAATAAAGTATTAATCATACTTGGTTTAATATTAGTAGCTTGTTTAGTTGCTATAATTATTGTTAGTATTTCATTCTTTTTTGGTAAGGGTAAATCTATTGAAGGAGATAGAATCAAAGATATTAGTAAATATCCGATTACTGAGACTTTCAAAAGTGATTATATTACTTCTTTAAAAGAAAATGAAATAGTTAAAAATGCTTCTTTAGAAGTAAAGAGTAATCGTAGAACTTTATATGTTGTTATTAGTTTTAAAGATGATACTTCTTTAACAGATGCAGAAGGAATTGCTCAATCAAGTTTATCAAATATTTCTGAAGATTTACTTTCTTATTATGATTTTGAATTTATTTTAAAATGTGATAAGACTGAAAATAGTGATGGTTTTACTATAATGGGAGCCAAAAATGTTGCTGGAAGTGGTCTTGTTTGGAATAATAATAATCCAGTGGAAAGTGAAGAATAATTATGAAAAAAAGAAAAAATATAATAATTGTTATTATTAGTGTTATTGTTGTAATAGTTAGTGCAGTTGTTTTATTTAATATTTTAAATGATAAAGATAAGTTAACTGTTGTTGAAAGAAATTGGATAAATAATAATATTGGTACTGTTTTGAATGTTAATGTTTTAAATAATGTTAATGTATTTGGTAAAGATGGTAGTGGTGTTTATTATGATTTTCTAAATGATTTTGAAGATGAATATAGTTTAAGTGTAAATCCGATTACATTTAATTCTGGAACTAATCCAAGTGGTATTACTTTTGGTGTAAAATATAATGTTGATAATAATGATGAAGTTATTTATAAAGATCACTTTGTATTAGTATCAAAAAATAATGATGTAATATCAACTGTTAATGATTTAAATGGAAAAGAAATAGGTGTTGTTGGGCAAGATTTAAGTTATATAACTAAGTATATTAAAACTAATGCAACATTTAAACAATATGAAACTAAAGAGGAGCTTATTAGTAGTATGAAAAATGATTTATCATATATGTTAGTTCCTTTGGTTGATTATTTAGATGTAATATTAAGTAATAATTATCGTGTTGTTTATCATTTTAGTGATATAAAAATATATTATGTTTTAGAACTAGATGATTCAACTTTATCAAGTGTATTAAAAAAATATTATAGTAAATGGGAAAGTAGTTTTAAAGAAAAATATAATGATAGTTTATTTAAGACTTTTACAAGTGCTATGAATATTAGTGATACTGAAGTAGATGCTATGCAAAGTGTAAGTTATAATTATGGTTTTGTTAATGCAAGTCCATATGAGGTAATATTAGGTGGTAAATATGGTGGTATTGTTGCAGTATATTTAAGTAAATTTAGTGATTTTGCTGATATTGAATTTAATTTTGTTAAATATAAGAATTTTGATAAATTTAATAAAGCTATTAATAAAGGTGAAATAGATTTATATTTTAATTACTATAATTTTAAAGATGAATATTATCAAACAGATGGATTACCAATTGAATATGTTGCAGTTGCTCCGAAGAGTGATAATATTGTAATTAAGTCACTTAATTCATTGATTGGTGAAGAAGTATATGTTTTAAATAATAGTAAAATATATGATTATGTTAATGGAATAAGTGGTATAACAATAAAGACGTATAATACAACTAAAGATTTACTTAAACTTAATAAAAAGAATGTATATATAATATTAGATAAAAATACATTTAATTATTATAGTGATAAAAAGTTAGATAATTATAGTGTTAGATATGAAGGCTTTATTAATAATGAATATACATTTAAAGTAAAAAATAATAGTGCATTATATAAATTACTTGATAATTATATTGGAGTTATGGATGAAAATGAAATGGTTTTGGAAGGTTTGCTAAATCATGAAGAAACTATTAAGAGTGGTAATTTAATTACTAAGATTGCGGAATATATATTATATGTTGTTATAATTGTTGCAGTAGTTATCTTTGTATTTATTAAAAAGAGTAAGAAAGTATCTATTGCTAAAAAGATTAAAAAAGATGATAAAATGAAGTTTATTGATCAATTAACTAGTTTAAAAAATAGAAATTTCTTAAATGAAAATATTGATACATGGAATAATAATACTATATATCCTCAGACAATTATTGTTATTGATTTAAATAAAGTTCAAGAAATTAATGATAGTTATGGTTATAATGAAGGTGATAAACAAATTAAAGCATTAGCTAATATATTAGTTAAAACTCAACTTGATAATAGTGAAGTTATGAGAACTGATGGTAATGAGTTTGTTGTTTATTTAGTTGGTTATAATCAAAAACAAGTAAGTAATTATATTCATAAATTAAATAAAGAAATAAAGAAATTACCATATGACTTTGGTGCTGAATTTGGTTTTAGTATGATTTTAGATGATATTAAAACTATTGAAGATGCTTTGAATGAAGCTATTGAAGATATGAAAAAAAGTAAGGATAATAATGAAGAAAGTAAAGCTTAAGTTAAAAGAGTTCTTTGATAATTTTGTTAAAGTAATGTTAAGACCTGAGATGGCAATACTTCCAGGTCAGCTTGCTTACTTTTTTGTTTTAGCAATAGTTCCAACAATTACCTTAATAAGTTATGAAGCAGCACTTCTTAATTTATCAACAGATGTAATATTTGATTTTATTGGTAGAGCTTTTTCACCAGATATTGCTAATATGCTTCTTAATACTACAGATTCTAATAAAGGTGGATTTGGATTTTTCATGGTAATTGTTGTTGGGTATTTTATTGCATCAAATGGACCTGCATCAATTATTATTACATCAAATACTATTTATGGGGAAAAACAAGAAGGATTCTTTCGAAGAAGATTAAAAGCTATTATAATGACTTTTTTTCTAGTTTTATTATTTATATTTATGTTGATTGTACCAGTATTTGGTAATAAGATTGTTGAATTATTTGAATTTGTTAATTTAAATAACTCTATTACTGAAAATGTTGGTACAGTTATGCACTTTTTACAAGGACCAATTACTTGGTTAATTATGTATTTTTTTATAAAAATATTATATACAATGGCACCGAATAAAAGGGTAAGAAGTAAAAGTGTTGGATATGGAGCATTATTTACTTCTGTATCATGGATAATTATTACATATATTTATTCATATTATATAAATAATTTAGCTCATTATAGTACATTTTATGGTGGACTAGCTAACTTAGTAATTTTAATGTTTTGGATTTATCTTCTTGCTTATGCTTTTACAATTGGTATGGCACTTAATTATAGAAAAGAAGAAGTGGAATTAGAAAAAACTGGTACTATAAATTTGAATAAGTAGGGTAATATAGTAGTATGTACTACGGGTATTACTTATGTACATGATTATAAATTCTTGATATAAGATTAGTATTCTTTACTAAAATATATTAAGGAGTAATATTCCAATAAAACTCATTTTAATATGGGTTTTATTTTTGAAAAAAATAATTAATCATGTTACATTACTTGATTTTTTTATTAAATGAAAGTATACTTTAATTGTGGTGTATTATGAAGAAAAGAGAAAAAAATAAAATAAATGGTTTTAGAAAGTATTTAGCTATATTTTTAAGTATTATATCTTTGATTGTACTTGGGCTTGTATATTTTATTAATGTACTTCCTTTTGAATATTTTATAGTATTATCGATACTTACTTTTATTATTGATTTAATAGTTATTTCATTATTACTTAGTAATGGACCAGTTAGAAGTGTTATAGGTGGTTTATTTTCTTTAGTTCTTATAGTTACAATGATAATAGGTATAAATTATGAATTAAATACTCTTGATTTTTTTAAACAATTTGGTTTTAATGAGTATAAAAGTGAACATTATGGGGTTTATGTTTTAAATAGTAGTAGTTATCAAAAAATAAATGATTTAGAAAATAAAACTATTGGTCATTTAGAGTTGAAAAAATATGTTGGTTTAAATAAGAGTGCTCAAAAGTTGATGAAAAAAATAAATTTTAAAAGTAAGACTTATGATGAGGTAAATAGTTTAGTTAGTGATTTAATTAATAATGAAATTGATGCGATTATATTGGAAGATGCCCAACTTGAAATATTAAAAGAAGAAAATTATGATGAATATATTTTATTAAAAAGTATTTATGATGATACGGTTGAGTTAAGTATAAAGAAAAGTAAATCTAATGTAGATATACTTAAAGATTCATATAATATATATATTTCTGGTATAGATACATATGGTAATATAACTAAAGTATCAAGAAGTGATGTTAATATATTAGTTACTGTTAATCCTTCAAAAAAAGAAATATTATTAACAAATATACCTAGAGATTATTATGTTAAATTACATAGTTTTAATGAATATGATAAACTTACTCATGCAGGTATTTATGGAATTGATGAAAGTATTAGTACTATTGAAGATTTACTTGATACAAAAATTAATTATTATGTAAAGGTTAATTTTACATCTTTAATTGATATAGTTGATGCATTAGATGGTATTGTAGTTAATTCAAATTATAGTTTTACAAGTGTTGATGGATATACTTATAAAAGGGGTGAAAATTACTTAGATGGTAAAGAGGCTTTAAGTTTTGCAAGAGAGAGAAAAGCTTTTAAAGAAGGAGATAGAGTAAGAGGAGAAAATCAACAACTTGTTTTAACAGCAATTATTAATAAGGGAACTAGTTCAAAAATTATAACTAATTATACAAGTATTTTAAAAGCTGTTAATGGTAAATTTATAACTAATATAAGTGATGATGAAATAACTAAATTAATTAAGATGCAAATTAGTGATGGGGGTACTTGGAATATAAAATCTATAAGTGTTAATGGAATTGATTCTTATGATTATGTGTATAGTTATAAGAAAAATAAATTATATGTAATGAAACCAATTCAAGATACAATTGATAATGCTAAGGTAAAAATAAAAGAAGTGATGGAGTAAAAGTGTCAAATTTGACACTTTTTTAAATGGATGTTTTGACTATTTTTGTCGAATTTGTTTAAAATGTTTTAAAAATTATCTAAACTATATTTGTAAGGTGATTATATGTTTAAAATGGAACTGGAGTATAAAAATGGTATATTGTTTGCAAGATTAAAAGGAATCTTGAATAGAAAAAATAGTTATAAGATTAATAATTATTTAAATCCTGTTATTAAAAAACACAATATTAAGTGTTTGGTTTATAATTTTGAGAATTTAGAAAGTGTAGATAATACTGGAATTGATGCAATATTAAATAGTAAGTATATGGTTAAGTTAAATAAAGGTATTATAAAAGTTTGTGGATCAAGTGGTTATAATGAAGCATTAAGAAGATATTTAAAAATTCCTAGAATTGATAAAGAAATGGAGGCTTTAAAATGATTGAAGAATTAATTAAAGAATGTGTGCCATTAGTATGGAAAATATCAAAACAGTTTTATGGTGTTGATAAAAATGATTTGTATCAAGCTGGTATCTTAGGTGTTATTAAAGCTTATCAAAATTATAAAAATGATGGAAATACTAAATTTAGTACTTATGCATATAATTATATATTTGGAGAAATGTATTTAGTAAGTAATAATAAAGAAATTAAATTAAATAAAGATATAAATAGATTAATTAAAATGATTGAAGTTGGTAAAAATAGATTAAGTCAAGAAATACTTCGTGAACCAACTAATAAAGAGTTAGCTGATTATTTAGAAATGCCTTTGGAAAAGTTGGAACAAATAATGCAATATGCTAAAAGTTTTATTAGAATTGATGAAGAAAAAGATAATGAACGTAGCTTGCATGAAGTAATAAAAATGGATGAAGATATTAGTTTAGATGATAAGATTATGATTAATGATGGAATTAATACATTAGATGAGATTGAACAACAAATAATTAAAAATAGATATTTTTTAGATTTAACTCAGAGTGAAACTGCTAAAAGTTTGGGAATTACTCAAGTAATGGTTTCTAGATATGAACAAAAAAGTTTAAAAAAATTAAGACAGTATATGTATATGTAAAATAATTTGTTCCATAATATTAATGGTGAATATAATGGAAATGGAAGAATATAAGAATTTAGTTAAGAAGCATTCTCCGAAGGAAAATAGACTTAAAAAAATTGGAGTTGCTTTTTTTGTTGGCGGTTGTATTGGATTAATAGCTGAAATATTAGTTGAGTTTTTAAAGGTAAGTTTTGGAATGAATGGCACTGATGCAGGTCTTTGGGTTAGTTTAATTATTATTTTAGCTTCAGCAATATTTACAGGACTTGGATTTTTTGATAATTGGGTTAGTAAAGTTAGGTGTGGTTTAATTATTCCAACAAGTGGGTTTGCTCATAGTGTTGCATCAAGTGCACTTGATTATAAAAAAGATGGGTTAGTTACGGGGCTTGGAGCAAATTTTTTTAAACTTGCAGGTTCTGTTATTTTGTATGGAATTATTAGTGCTTTTTTGTTGGTGATTGTGAGGGTGGTTATCAGTGGCTAGTATAAAATTTAAGGAAGTTTATTTAAATGATTATAAAACTATAATTGGTCCGATGGAAAAAGAAAGTCATTTGAAAAAAGCTGATATAGTTATGGATGATTATTATTTTGGTGAAAAAACTTTTGAAATGGCTGAAGTTAAGATGCAAAAGTGTGTTATTGATAAAATAAGTAAGGATAATAATTTAAATATAAGTGATATTGATTTAATTGTTGGAAGTGATTTAACAAATCAAATTGCTATTAGTAATTATGCTGTTAAAGATTATAATATACCTTTTTTAGGGCTTTATTCTGCTTGTGCAGGTTTTGTCCAAGGTTTAATTGTTTCATCAACATTTGTAGATAGTAAAATTTTAAAAAAAGTTGTAGGTGTTGTTAGTTCTCATAATTTAACTGCTGAAAGACAATTTAGATATCCGGTTGAATATGGAGCACCTAGACCTAATACTGCGACATTTACAAGTACTGGTGCTGTTGCTACATTGTTATCAAAAAAGATTGGAAAGATAAAAGTAGAAAGTGCAACTATTGGAGTAGTTGTTGATTTGGGTATTAAAGATGCTAATAATTTGGGAGCTGCAATGGCACCGGCAGCAGCATCAACAATTGCAAGCCATTTTAATGAATTAAAAAGAGATTATAATTATTATGATTTAGTTTTAACTGGAGATTTAGGCTGTGTTGGTAAAAGTATTTTGGAAGATTATTTATTAGAAGTATATAATATTAAATTAAAAAAATGTTTAGATGCTGGTTGTGAGTTATATTTAGATAGTCAAGATACTTATTCTGGTGGTAGTGGTCCAGCTTGTTTGCCAATTGTTTTGTTTAATAAAATTTTGTTAAGTAAAAAATATAAGAAAATATTAATTGTTGCAACTGGAGCTTTACATAGTCCGACGATGGTTAATCAAAATGGAACTATACCTGGTATTGCTCATGCAATAAGTTTGGAGGTTTTATAATGAATTATATTAATGCATTTTTGTTTGCTGGGCTTTTGTGTGGAATTGCTGAAGTTATTTTGGATAATTCAAAATTAACACCAGGACATATTACAAGTCTTTATACTGTTATGGGTGCTATACTTGCTTTTTTAGGAGTGTATGATAATTTAATTTCTAAGTTTGGAGCTGGTGCAACAGTATTAATCTCTAATTTTGGTAATAGTTTATATTCTGCAGCATGGGAAGGGTTTAAAGATTCCGGTTTTTTGGGTATTTTTACAAATATGTTAACTAAGTCATCTGGTGTTATAACTGGGGCAATTGTTGCTTCATTTCTTGTTTCCTTATTTTTCAAACCAAAAAATTAGTTCGTCGAACAAGTATTTGAAATTTTGTGTTGACTTTTTTCTGAATTTGGGGTACAATTAGAATGTATCAGGGAATTAGGAGGAAAAATGAAAATTACGAAAGATGAAAAGAATAAAGATAAGGCGTTAGAACAAGTACTTGCTGATATTGAAAAACAATTTGGGGCAGGGGCAATAATGAAATTAGGGGATAATGAACACATGAATGTTGATGTTACATCAAGTGGTTCAATTACTATTGATGTTGCATTAGGTGTTGGAGGATATCCGAAGGGAAGAATTATTGAAATTTATGGACCTGAATCCAGTGGTAAGACAACTGTTGCCTTGCAAGCTATTGCTGAAGTACAAAAAAATGGTGGAAGAGCTGCATTTATTGATGCAGAACATGCCCTTGATCCAGTTTATGCTAGAAATCTAGGTGTTAATATTAATGAACTTTTATTAAGTCAACCAGATACAGGAGAACAAGCTTTAGAAATTTGTGATGCCTTAGTTAAAAGTGATGCTGTTGATATTATAGTTATTGATTCAGTTGCAGCATTGGTTCCTCAAGCAGAAATTGATGGAGAAATGGGAGATTCTCATGTAGGTCTTCAAGCAAGATTAATGTCACAAGCTTTAAGAAAATTATCAGGTACAATGAATAAAACAAAAACAACTGCAATATTCATTAATCAATTAAGAGAAAAAGTTGGAGTTATGTTTGGTAATCCAGAAACTACACCAGGTGGAAGAGCTCTTAAGTTTTATTCAACTATTAGACTTGATGTAAGACGTGGTGAACAAATTAAAATGGGGGATCAAATTGTTGGTAATAAAACAAATATTAAAGTAGTTAAAAATAAAGTAGCACCTCCATTTAAAACTGCAAGTGTTGATATTATGTATGGTGAAGGTATATCTAGAGAAGGAGAAATTTTAGATATAGGTAGTGATTTAGCTATAGTAGATAAAAGTGGTGCTTGGTATTCATATAATGGTCAAAAGATTGGGCAAGGTAAAGAAAATGTTAAAATTTATTTGAAAGAAAATCCAGCATTACGTGATGAAATTGAATTAAAAATCAGAGAACATTATGGTTTTGTTGATAAAAAGAAAGAAAGACAAGGAAAAACTCAAGAAAAGTAATCTTGGTTTCTTTTTATTTTACACAATAGAGAAACTAATAGAAAAAGTCAAGAAAACTCTTGACTTTTTCTATGTTTTGTATTATTATCTAGTGGTGTTTATGCGAAAAAAGGGTGAAGTTTTATGGATAAAATAATTAATATAGCTGTTGTTGCACACGTAGATGCTGGAAAATCTACATTAGTTGATGGATTACTTAGACAAAGTGGAGTTTTCAGAGAAAATGAAGAATTAGTAGATTGTGTAATGGATAGTGGTGATATTGAAAAAGAAAGAGGTATTACTATAACAGCTAAAAACTGTGCTATTAAGTATAAAGATTATAAAATCAATATAGTTGATACACCAGGTCATGCTGATTTTTCTAGTGAAATTGAAAGAGTTATTAAAACAGTTGATACTGTTATACTTTTAGTTGATTCTGCGGAAGGACCAATGCCTCAAACTAGATTTGTTTTAAAAGAAGCATTACAAAATAATTTAAGACCGATTCTTTTTATTAATAAAATCGATAAGAAGGACCAAAGAGCTGAAGAAGTTGTTGATATGACATTTAATTTATTTATGGAATTAGGTGCAACTGATGAACAATTAGATTTTCCAATTCTTTATGGTAGTGCTAGAAGTGGTTATGCTATTTATAATATGGGTGATGAAGGTAAGGATTTAACTCCATTATTTGAAACTATTGTAAATAACACTAAAGTATTTGAAGGTAATGAAACTGATCCACTTCAATTACAAGTATGTCAACTTGCATATGATGATTATATTGGAAGACTTGGTATTGGTAGAATTAATAAAGGTAAGATTAAGTCTGGAGAAGTTGTATCTTTAGCAACTAATGATGGAAGAGTTGAATCGTTTAGAGTATCTAAGTTATTTGTTAACCAAGGTATTAAAAGAGTTGAAGTTAATACTGCGTACTATGGTGATATTGTAACTGTTGCAGGATGTAGTGATGTATCTATCGGAGATACAATTTGTGAAAAAGATGTAATTGATCCTCTTCCTAAGATTATTATTGAAGAACCAACATTATCAATGAATTTCTTAGTTAATAATTCACCATTTGCAGGTCAAAGTGGTAAATTCTTAACAAGTAGACATTTAAAAGAAAGATTAGAAAAAGAACTTGAAACTAATGTGGGATTAAAAGTTGAACAATTAGAAGGTGCAGATGGTTTTAAAGTTAGTGGACGTGGTGAACTTCATTTATCTATATTACTTGAAAATATGAGAAGAGAAGGTTATGAATTATCTGTTTCTAAACCTGAAGTTATTTTTAAAGAAGTGGATGGAAAACGTGAAGAACCATATGAAAAAGTTATTGTTAATGTACCAAATGAATATTCTGGAACTGTAATTAATTCTTTAAATGAAAGAAAAGGTATTATGCAAAGTGTTACACCTGGTGAAGTAGGTTATACAAGATGTGAATATTTAGTTCCAACTAGAGGTTTAATTGGTTATCGTGGTTCATTTATTACTGAAACTAAGGGTGAAGGTATCATGGTTCGTTCATTCGATTCATATGGTCCATATGCTGGAGCTATTGTTGGACGTAAGAATGGTGTTTTGGTATCTATGGTTAATGGTACAACTTTTGGTTATTCATTATATAACTTAAGTAGTAGAGGTACAATGATAGTGGACCCATCAACAGATGTTTATGTTGGTATGATTGTAGGTATTGCTAATAAAGAAGGAGACTTAGATGTTAATCCTTGTAAGAATAAAGAACTTACAAATACTAGAAGTGCTCATGCAGATGATGCTATTGTACTTAATAAAGCAAAGAAATTTACTTTGGAAGAAGCATTAGAATTTATTGAAGATGATGAGTATATAGAAATTACTCCGACGGAAATAAGATTAAGAAAAAAATACTTAGATCCAAAAGAAAGATATAGAAAAGGACGTTAATTAATGTCTTTTTTTTATTAAATAATTTACTTTTTAAAATATACATGTTAAAATAATTCTAGGAGAAGATTTAAATGAAGAAGATAAATTGGGAAAAAGCTAATAAATTTATTAAAAATAAGAATTTTGTTATTGGATTTTGTGTGTTTTGTTTAACAATGGCATCGATTGGATTTAGTTATGCATCGTTTTTTAGTGTTAAAACTAATACAAGTAATCAAAGTATAACAACTGGTACATTGTCAGTTTCTTATGGTGCTTCGACATCATCTGTTTTAAGAAATGGAATGAGTTCGATGAGTGATGCAATGGGTATGGCTCAGGATGAAGCTAGTTTAATTTATATTCAAAATACCGGAACACTTAATTCAACATTTAATTTAACTATCGGGTATGATATGGAAAACTTTACTGGAAGAAGCGGTTATAATGATAGTGATCAATTAACACCTTTAGATTATGTTATGCTTGCAGTATATCAATATAATGGAGCGGGTAAAGAAGATACTTTAGTAACAGGACCAATAAGTGTTGCAGATTTACCAATTTATTCAATTAATACAAGTGATTCAAGATATAATAGATATTCAATTTTATTTAATACAGTCGGTAGTTCATCTTCATCCACATCTACGAAGACTTATAAGGTTAAAATGTGGTTAAGTGATAAAGCTATACCTGCGGCAAGTTATACATATTTTTATTTAAATACTGAAGTTGTGGCTGAAGTTGTTAACGCAAAGATGGCTTATACTTTAAAGGGCACAGTAAAAAGTGGTACATCAAATGCAAGTGGAGCAGTAGTAAGTTTTCATAATAATTCACTTAGTAGTACAACTACCAGTGATGGTACATTTACTTTAACTGGAGTATATCCGGGAACTTATAATATGGATATTACATATAATAATATTACTTATAAAGGTAATTTGAGAGTGGAAGAAGGTACTGCAAATAGTTTAACTAGTTTGTGTACTTCTTTTATAGGAACTGATATTTATCAAGTTGCTGTAAATTGTGGTACAACATTAAGTAAGATAATTGATAAAAATAATATTACTACTTATAGTAGTGCAGCAAGTATCACAAGTGGTAATTTATATCCGACATATAAATTTGTTGGAGGGGCTACAGCTTATGTAAGTGGAATTGTTATTACACTTGATTCAACAAATAAAACTTATACCATGAGTATGTAAATTAATTTTACAGTTAAATACTGTAAAATTTTTGTTTATATTTTACTATAAAAATGTGTAGATGAAAATATTGTAAAAAAATTTTGGAAAATTAACAACTTAGTGTTGATTTTCATATTAAAAAATGCTATCATTAGAATAGAGGAGGACATAAAAATGGAAAATAAGAAAAACACAATCTTATTAACAGTTATCGCAGTTGCTACTTTATTAGTTGCAGTTGTTGGTGCTACATTTGCATACTTCACTGCTCAAGGTGGTAGTGCATCTCAAGCAGATGTCGTTGTTAATACTGGTAAAGCTGGTAGTTCTTCATTAGGAACTTTCAAAGCTATCAACATTTATGCTGATGCTACTAACTTTGCTCAAGGTAAGGGTGACCAAACTGGTACTTCTACTGGTACAGTTGAATGGACAGCTCCAACTAATGTTAAAGGTGGAGAAGTTGCAGAAGCTGATCGTACTATGTGTTATACAGCAACTTTAGCAATAACAAATAATACATTTGTTGTATCTAAAACTAATACTGAGAGTGCTGCTGAACTTGAATTTACTGCAGTTAAAGGTAGTACAACTATTATCGACAAGATGAATATAACAACTACTAAGACTAATGTTCAAATTCCTACAACTGCTGGTGGTACTGATTATACTCATAAGTTAGTTGCTGATGCTGGTGCTACAGTTTCTGATTCTTGGACATTAACTGTAACATTAAAGAACTTAGGCGTTGATCAAAACGATAACACTGGTAAAAACTTTGAAGGTGCTGTTAAGTTTGATAAAACTAATTGTAAATAATAACAATATAAAATTGGACTTCGGTCCTTTTTTTATTTGTCTTTATGTTTTTACAATTATATAATTATATGTTAATATATGTTATTAAGGGGATGTTTTCATGAAAGTATTTTTAAAATTTAATGAAAAATTAAATATTGATGTAATAGTTAAGTCATTGAAGAATTCTTTAGAAAATTATAATGAAGTTGCAGTTTTAGCAACTTGCTTTATGATTCCTGATGTGTTTTCTAAAAAAATGAATGGAGATAAAAAAGAAAAGTATATTAAATGGTTTGATATGTACGTTGCGGAAAATTATCGCTTTACCGATGGATTAGGTAATAATTTAATTGAATTTATTTTAAATGGACATTTATTTTATCAATTAAGATGTGCTTTTATTCATGCTGGAAATTCTGTTGTTTAAACTGATAAAATTTCAAGTGAAGTTCTTGAAATTTCATTTGTTAATGATGATGATTTTCAATTTCCTTTTGAAGTTGAAAGTTATGGTATCACAGAATATGATGGATTAATAACAAAAAAGTTAAAAATTAATATTGAAAAAATGGGGAGAATTTTTCTAAAATCTTTAAATAAATATAAAAAATCAATTGAGTAATTTATGAATTTTGAGTTTTGTATCTTAATAAACTAAACTAACTGTAAATTTATTACTTGTTAATCTTGTAAAATGTTCTTTTTTTTGGTAAAATACTAGAGAAAAGAGATGTGGTACTTATGGCATTATTATTAACACTTTTTAGTGGGTTGTTCTTTTTAGTTGGAATAATTATCTATAAATATAGTAATAATAAACTTATGCTTACTCATGCATCAATTGCATGTGCTGGTGTAGTTATAATTGGGTTAGTTTGTTTTGATTTGTTACCTGAGGTAATTGAATCTGGTAAATGGTGGATGTCATTATTTGTTTTACTTGGATTTATAATTTTATTTATGCTTGATAAGTTGGTACCTCATCATGAACATGAACATCATGAAGATGATGAAGAAAAGATTGACCATGTACTTCATATGGAGCATATAAGTACTGTAACTATTACAGCGTTACTTTTACATAATATGATTGAGGGTATGGCTTTATATGGTGTTGCAAGTAATAATATTAAAAGTGGATTACTTATGTTACTTGGTATTGGTTTACATAATTTGCCATTTGGGTTTCAAATAGGTAGTTTTGGTAAGAATAAAGAAAATAATGGACTTATTTGTTTACTTGTTTTAAGTGGTTTTATTGGAGGATTACTATTTAGTATATTTGGTTCATTTAATTATTTAGTAGAAGCAATAATTCTTTCTTTAACAGTTGGGATGCTTCTTCATATATTAATTTTTGAACTTTTAAAAGAAATAATACAAGAAATACATAAAAAAGAAACTATTTATGGTATAATTATTGGTATAATAATATTAATCATTATAAATTTAATTTAAAGGATGTGAAATATGCATGAAGAAAGTTTTAGTGGTTGGTGCTGCCGGTGCTGTTGGGGTTCATACTGTTAAATATTTACTTAGTGAAGGAAGATATGAAATAACTATTATGGATTTGAAAAATAAATTAGTTATGGATAGACTTAAACGTTTTAAAAAGAGAGTAAATATATTATATGGTGATGTAACTGATAGAGTTTTAATGGAAGCATTAGTTAAAGATCATGATTATATTATTTATTTAGCAAGTGCCATGCCTCCACTTGGTAATATGAAAAAAGGACTTGCTTATGCTATTGATTATGGAGGGTGTGAAAATATTGTCAGAGCAATAAATTATTATAATCCGAAGTGTCATTTGTTTTATGCATCAACTACATCACTTTATAAAAATATAAAGAATCCTAGTGTAAAGAGTAAGATTACTCTTGATAAGCTTGATTATTTTGAACAAGCTAAATTAGATGCAGAAAATTTAATTAAAAGTAAGTTAAAAAACTATACTATATATAGAATACCTTTGGTGTTAAGTGATGGTTTATGTGAAACATTTATGTATCATGGAAATAGAAATGATTTAATGGATGTTATTACTAAAGAAGATTGTGCTTATGCTTTTGTAAAGGGTATTAAATATAGTGATGAATTAAATAAAAAGACTTTTAATGTAACTGGGGATGTTCCGGTTGTATATGGTAATATTTTAGATAGACTACTGGAATATAATGGTTTAAGTTTTAAATATGTTAGTGCAAGATTGTTCTTAGAAAAAGATTATGTTAGTCCAGTGTGTAGTGATAGAGATGAACTTAATGATTTAATACATTATAGAAATGATTCATTAGGGCAATATTATAAAAGAATAAAACAAAAAAGAAAAAATGGAAGAAAGATTAATAGATTGCTTGCTAGAATTTTGGTGAAATAATGAAAGTAGGTATTGCATTTTCTGGTGGGGGATTAAGAGGCGCTTATCAGGTTGGTGCTTATAAAGCTTTTAGAGATTTAAATATAAAGGTTGATGGGTTTGTTGGAACAAGTATTGGTGCATTTAATGCATGTATGTGTGCTAGTGGAAAATTTTTAGAGTTATATGATTTTTGGTCTAATATGGATGCTGGAGAGATACTTGGTTTTTCTAAAGAATTAGTGGATAGTGCAAATCATGATAAAATAGATGTAATAGAGATACTTAAAAATATAAAGAATATTATAAGTAATAGGGGTATTAGTACGATTGGTTTAAAAGAAAAATTAAAAGAGTTTCATTTAGAAAAATACCTTTATGAAAGTAAGAAGGATTTTGGTTTAGTAACTGTTAGATTTAATGATTTTAAACCAAGGTATATGTTAAAAAAAGATATAGATAAGAAACATTTAAATGAATATATTTTAGCATCATGTTATTTACCTGTATTTAAGTTAGAAAAAATGATTGATAATAATTATTACTTAGATGGGGGTTTTCATGATTATATACCAGCGAATATGTTAATTAATATGGGGTATGATAAAGTATATGTAATAGATTTAGAAGCAATTGGCTTAAGGAGACCATATAAAGATAGAAAAAAGATAATAGTTATTAAGCCAAGGAAGAAGTTATATAATATACTTGATTTTAAGAAAAAAGATATAGATGAAATGATTAAAATGGGTTATTATGATACTCTTAAAGAAGTTGGAGATTTTGATGGAAAAAAATATATCTTTAAAAAAAGAAGAAAATGGTATTATAAATATTTACTTAAATATGTAGATAAAGATATAGTTTATTCTATGAGTAAATTGTTTGGTACTAAAGATGAAAAAAGATTAGTTATTAAAGTAGTTGAATATGTAATGAAAAAAGAGAGGTTTACATATTACAATGTGTATAGAATAAAAGATGTAATAAAAAGAATAAGGTTTACTAGAATTGATAGTGATGTTTATAAGTTTGTTAAAAGTTTAGGAGGTAATTATAATGGGAAGAGCTTATGAAGTAAGAAAGGCAAGTATTCAAAAAACAGGAGCAGCAAAGGGGAAGATTTATACAACATATGCTAAAGAAATATATTTAGCAGCTAAGAAAGGAAGTCCAAATCCAGATGCTAATGTCACATTAAAAAGATTGATTGATAAAGCAAAGAAAAATCAAGTGCCAAGTGATATCATTACAAGAGCATTAGATAAAGCAAAAGGACTTGGACAAGATGAATATCATGAAGTTATTTATGAAGGATTTGGACCTGGGGCATCAACTTTAATTATTAAGTGTTTAACTGATAATGTTAATAGAACAGTTGGTATGGTTAGAGCTGCTTTTAATAAGGTTAATAAAAGTTTGGGAGTTAGTAATTCTGTATCATATAATTATGATCACTTAGGTATTTTATCATTTAAGTTTGATGATGAAGAAAAGATATTTGATGCACTTTTAAATGAAGGTATTGAAATTGTTGATATTGAAAATGAAGATGGATATATTACCCTTAGTTTGAATCCTAGTGATGTTAATAAAACTAAAGATGTTTTAGAAAATTTACTTGGAGAAGTAGATTATGAAATTGATGAAGTTGGTATGTATGCTAAAGAAAAGATTACTTTAAGTGGTGAAGATAAAGAAATATTTGATAGATTATATAATTTGCTTGATGATATTGAGGATGTTTCTCAGATTTATACAAATGTAATTAATATAGGTTAATGATGAATAAAAATTTAGTTAAAACATTAATTAAAGTAGTTATTATATTTATTGGTTTTGAAATAGTTTCTAATTTATTAGGTAGTTTAATTGCTTTACCTATATATCAATCATTTAATGGAAAATATACATTATATTTAGCAAGTGAAATAACAATGGTTTTGTTTGCAGTATTCTTGTGTGTTGTTTTAAAAAGAGTAAAGATATTTAAAGAAAAAAGATTAGGTTTTAGAAAAAGTGTATTTTTATGTATACCAATTGTAGTGTTAAGTATATTAGTGTTACTTACTAATTTAAATAATTTATTTAGTGCAAATAGTGGGGATTTAATTAGTTTGGTGTTGTATGCAATATGTATTGGTATATTTGAAGAAGTATTTTTTAGAGGAATAATTGAAGGGATATTACTTGATGAATATGGAAATAGTAGTAAAGCAGTTATTTTTTCTATAGTTTTAAGTGGTGTAATATTTGGTTTTGTTCATTTAACTAATTTATTTGCTGGACAAGATTTGTTAACTACGGTGGTTCAGATTTTTCAAGCAACAGCTATTGGGGTATTATTTGGTACCATTTATCATATAAGTAGAAATATTTGGGCTTTAATTTTCTTACATAGTTTTTATGATTTTTGTGTTTTACTTGGAGAAGTTAATTTAGTTACTGGATGTAGTTATTTAAGTGATGTACCTATTAGTATTACTATTAATTCAATGATTACATCAATACTTATGAGTTTAATTTATTTGCTTTTTAGTGCTAGAATTTATAAGAAAAATAATAATAAAGATTCTAATGTTAAAATATTTGATGCAGGTATTTATGTAGGTATTTGTTTAATTGTTATAAATAATGTATTGTTTTCTTTATCAGGAGTTGATTTAAATAAGTATTATGTTTGTCCTGTATATGAAGAGGTTAGTTTTGATTTAGTTGAGACTCATTATTATGGTTATGATGATTATAATGTTAATGGTGTTAGATATTATTTAAAAAATGGCAAAGCCATGGTGGATGATAAAATTTTAGATATATCTGATGTAGTAAGGGTAGTTGTTACAAATAATAATTTACTTATTATAAGTAGTGAAGGTCAATATTATAAATTATATTATAGTAAAATTAGTGATGATGGAACTATTAATTTAATTAGTTTTGAAGTACCTATTATTAGTGGGGTTGGATATTTAAATGATGTTTTAAATAATATTAGTTATCCGATGATTAAAAGTATTACTAATGATGTATTTATAATTGATAATAATAATTTGAAGAAAGTTGTTAGTTGACTTTCTTTTTGTTTGTTAAAAAATAAGTGTACAATATGAGATATTATAAAAAAATAGAAATTGTATTGACAATATAACAAACATATGTTATATTGAAACTGTAGTTAGTTAGAAGTGTTAATAGTTGTAAAATAGTGTAAATTAGATTAGGTAAATATGGGGTTTTAGTGGTATAATGGAGGTGAGGTATTTATGAAAAAATTTAGGTTAAGAAAATTTCATTTTGGTATTATTACTTTTTTTATTTTAATCTATATGGAAGTAGTAAGTAGAATATTAACACATATAAGTATATTTAATAATAGTATTTGGTATGTTTTAATATTTAGTTTATTTATTACTGTTCTTTTTCATGGAATAGGGAAATTATTTAATAGAAATGTTAATAAAGCATTGTTTTTAATTAATATATTTTTGCTTGGATTACTTTATAGTATTCAGTTATGTGTATTTAGATTATTTAGTTTTTATTTTGATTGGGGACTTATTGGAGCAACTGATCAAGTGGCATCTTTTGCTGGTGATGGTTTGATGGTAGTTTTATCAAATGCAATCGGAGTATTACTTTTTATGTTGCCATTTATTGTTCTTCTTATATTTAATCATATAATTGTTATTGAAAAAGAAAGTATTAAAATAAGTGCTATTAAAACAATTTTATCTATTTTAATTTATTTTATATTTATATTTAGTTTAAATATTAAAAAGAATGATGCATATGAACTTTATTATAAAGTTAATAATGTTTCTTTAAATATAGAGAAGTTTGGTGTATTTCATACATTTTTAATTGATAGTTATAGAAGTTTATTTGGGTTTAAAGAAAGTATAAGTATTATAAATAAAGATAATGATATGACTAATGGGAATATCCCATCTGATGAAATTATATATGGGTATAATAATTTAAATATAGATTTTGATAAATTAATTAGTAATGAGAATAATCAAACTATAAAAGAGATGCATGAGTACTTTCAAAACGAAAGTGGCACTTTAAAAAATAAATATACTGAATATTTTAAGGGTAAAAATTTAATACTATTTATGGCAGAAAGTTTTAATGAAATAGCTGTTAGTGAATATTTAACTCCGACGTTATATAAACTTGTTAATGGTGGGTTTAAGTTTAATAATTTTTATACACCGACGATTAGTAGTACAATTGGAGGAGAATTTCAAGAACTTACTGGGTTAGTTGCAGCATCTGGTTTTTTGAGTCCTTGGAAAAATGGTAGTAATGAGTATCCATTTGGTATTGGTAAGGTTTTTAATGATATGGGATATAATACATATGCTTATCATGATCATAGTATATATTTTCAAAATAGATATATTTATTTGAAGAGTTTAGGTTTTGATAATTTTAAAGGGTGTAATAATGGGTTAGAGAAAAGTATTAATTGTAAGATATGGCCAGAGAGTGATTTAGAAATGATTAATGCAACAGTTAATGATTATATAAATAGTGATAAACCATTTTTTACATATTATGTAACAGTAAGTGGTCATGGTGATTATGGATGGAGTAAAAGTGCAATAGCTAAGAAGAATAAAAAATTAGTAGATGGTTTAAATTATAGTGAAAAAACTTTAGCATATTTAGCAGCTCAGATTGAACTTGATAGAGCTTTAGAAAAATTAATTTCTAGTCTTCAAGATGCTGGAGTTTTGGATAATACTGTTATTGCTTTAGTAGGAGATCATTATCCATATTATATGAGTATTAATGAAATAAATGAAATAAGTAGTTATAAAAAAGATAGTGTAGTTCTAGTAAATAAAAGTAATTTTATATTATGGAATAATAAGATGGACACAGTAGAAGTTGATAAAGTTGGTAGTCAGATTGATGTTCTTCCAACAATATATAATTTATTTGGTGTTAAATATGATTCTAGATTAATTATTGGTAAAGATATTTTAAGTACAAATGAAGGTCTGGCAATATTTGGAAACAGAAGTTGGGTAAGTGATAAAGGAACATATTTTGCTAATACTAAAAGGTTTGTACCTATTGATGGAATAACGGTAACAGATGAATATATAAATACAATGAATAAAATAGTTAATAATAAAGTACTAATGAGTAAAAATATTATGGAAAACAATTATTATAAGAAAGTTATAGGTGATTAAAATGTGTGGAATTGTTGGTATTATTAAAAAAGGTGAAAAGAATGATGTAATTAAAAAGATGAATGATAGAATATCTCATCGTGGACCTGATGGTGAGGGTTATTTTATAGATGGTGATGTTGCTTTTGGTCATCGAAGATTATCAATTATTGATTTATCTACGGGTGATCAACCAATGTTTAATGAAGATGAAAGTATTGTTACTGTTTATAATGGAGAAATTTATAATTATATTGAGTTAAAAGAAGAACTTGTAAAACTTGGTCATACTTTTAAAACTAAGAGTGATACGGAAGTTTTAGTTCATGGTTATGAAGAGTGGCATACAGATTTACCAAAACATTTAAGGGGTATGTTTTCATTTGCAATTTATGATAAAAATAGAAATGAAGTATTTTTAGCACGTGATAATTTTGGTATTAAACCGATGTATTATGCTTATATGAATAAAGCTTTCATGTTTGCATCAGAAATAAAAGCATTTTTAGATGTACCTGAATTTGATAAAGTGTTTAATGAAAGTATTTTAGAAACTTATCTTGAATTTAGTTTTGTACCTACGAATGAAACTTTCTTTAAAGGTGTTTATAGATTGGATGCTGGTTCTAGTTTATTATTTAAAGATGGAGATATAAAAATTAATAAATATTTTAAACTTGATTTTAAAGAAAAAAATATGAGTTATGAAGAAGCTGTGAAAAATATTGGTAATGTAATGGAGGATAGTGTTAAAAGACATTTACTTGCAGATGTTGAAGTTGGTTCTTTTTTATCAAGTGGGGTTGATTCATCATATATTGTATCTTTAGCTAAACCAAATAAAACTTATACGGTTGGTTATGAAAATAAAAAGTATGATGAAACAATGTATGCTAAAGATTTAGCAAGTAAACTTGGTATTGAAAATAAAAGTAAGATTATTACTAAAGAAGAATATTTAGAAAATATTGGGAATATTATGTATCATTTAGATGAACCTACGAGTGATCCAGCGGCGATATCATTATATTTTGTTGCTAAACTTGCAAGTAAAGATTTAAAGGTTGTTTTATCTGGTGAAGGTGCTGATGAATTCTTTGGAGGATATAACTATTATAGAGAAGAAGTTGATTATCAAGGATATAATAAAATTCCTTATCCGATAAGACATATAATTGGTAAAATAGCAGGAATATTTCCAGAAGGAAGAGGATTTAATTTCTTAGTAAGACGAGGAGAAAGATTAGAAAATAGCTATATTGGTGTTAATAGAAATTTTTCTAAGAAAATGGCTAATAAAGTATTAAAAAATAAATATAGTTTACAAGCAATTGATGTAACTCGTGATGTATATAATGAATTTAAAGGTTATAGTAATATAGATAAGATGCAAGCGATAGATATTAATTTTTGGTTAATGAAGGATATACTTCTTAAAGCTGATAGAATGACTATGGCATCATCCTTAGAAGGAAGAGTTCCATTTATTGATAAAGAAGTATTTAAAGTAGCATCAAGTCTTCCTTTTGATTATAAAGTTACTAAAGAAAATACAAAAGTTGCATTAAGAGATGCTGCGAAGGAAGTTATTCCAACTGAAGCATATAAAAAGAAAAAGTTAGGTTTTCCAGTTCCTGTTAGAGAATGGATGAAGGAAGGAACATTTATGGAAGAAGTAAAAAGAGCTTTGAATAGTGATGTTGCTAATAAATATTTTAATACAAAAGTAGTTAATAAAATGTTTGATGAACATATAAGTGGTAAAAAGGATAACTATAGAAAGATATGGACAATATATACATTTATAAAATGGTATGAAACTTTTTTTCAAGGGGAATAAATAATGGTTGAGAAGTTAGGCGTTAATAAAACTTATGAAGATTATCCGTGTATAACTTTAAGTTATAATAGTAATGTTTTACTTAATATTTGGTTTGCTGGTAATTTGGATTTATATTTTAGTATTTTAAGTGATAATAAATTTATAATTGATGAAAGTAATTTAAGAGTTTATGATATATTTAATAAATTATATAATGATTTAATTAATTGTAGGTTACCATTTGATTATAGTGATAAAAAAAGATTAAAAAGATTATCAAATTATGAGTTGTTAGTTCATGATGATGTAGTAACTTGGATGAGTGATGATTATTCTTATTTAGTTGCTCCGTCATTTAGTATTTGTAAAAAAAATACAAAAATAATAATTACTTTTGATAAAGGTGAATGTGTAAGAATTAGAAATAGTGGGTCATTGTATCAACCATTTAATACTAATTTTATGAGACTTTATCATGAATTGTGTGAAATAGATTTAAATCAAATTTATATAGATGAAATAATAGATTTAAAGAGAATAAAAAAATAAGGAGGATTTATGGAATATGTGATTGTTGGACTACTTGGTGTAGTTATAGTACTTTTATTAGTGCTAGTGTTTAGAAAAAATAATAATAATGAAATGACTGAAAGGCTTGGACATTTTGAAGCTAATATAAATAAAGAAATTGGTGAGTTTAAATATGGTTTTTCAAAAGTGTTAACTCAAGATTTTGAGCTTTTGAATGAGAGAATTGAAAAAAAATTAACTCTTATTAATGATAGAGTTAATGAGCGACTTGATCAAAACTTTGAAAAGAGTAATAAAACTTTTATGAATGTATTAGAAAGACTTAATAAAATTGATGAAGCTCAGAAGAAGATTGATAGTTTAAATGGAGAAATTGTTTCTTTACAAAGTGTTTTAACTGATAAAAAAACTAGAGGTACTTTTGGAGAAGTAAATCTAGAATATATCTTAAATAATGCTTTTGGAAGTAATAAAAATGGTATTTATAAAACTCAAGTTAAATTATCTACGGGAGCAATAGCGGATGCAATTCTTTATGCACCAGCACCACTTGGTACTATTGCAATAGATTCTAAGTTTCCACTTGAAAATTATCAAAGAATGACTGATAAAACTAAAACAAAAGAAGAGAGAGAATATCATGAAAAGTTATTTGTTCAAGATGTAAAAAAACATATTAATGATATTAGTGAAAAATACATTATACCTGGGGAAACTACGGATGAAGCTATTATGTTTTTACCTGCAGAAGCTTTATTTGCTGAAATAAATGCATATCATCCAGAACTTCTAAATTATGCATATAATAAAAGAGTTTGGATTGCTGGACCTACGACATTAATTAGTACTGTTTCAATAATAAGTATGATACTTAAAAATATGGAAAGAGATAAATATGCTAAAGTTATTCATGATGAGTTAAATAAATTAAGTGTTGAATTTTCAAGATATAAAGATCGTTGGGATAAATTAGCTAGAACTGTTAAGAGTGTAAATCAAAGTATTGATGAACTTCATACAACTAGTGAAAAGATTACTAAAAGATTTGATAGTATTAATAGTGTTGATTTGGATAAACTTGGTAATAAAGAAGATATTGTCAAAATTGATTCTTATTAAAAAAGCGATAAACTTTGATGTTTATCACTTTTTTCTTGATAGTATGTTTTCTTTTGTTAGAGTTGTTGCATAGAATTTTAATATTCTGTATTCACGGTCTGCTTCTTTAAATTGTAGGTTTAGTTTGCTTCCAATTGTTATTCTATGTCTTGTGTGTGGATTTTCTAACCATCTACAATCTGGATTGTATTCATAGAACCCATCAAGTATATCTTCAAAATAAACTATACCTTCGATTAATTCTTTTGTTTTAATAACCATGTATCTTGGAGTTATATCTTGAATATATGCAGTGTATTCCAAATCTTGATGTTTTAAAACATAATCTATCATGTTTAATTTATTACTTTCATATTCAGCTTTATCTGCACAACGTTCCATCATTGACGCTCTTTGACATAAACTATTTAATGTAGATTTTAATTCATCCATGTTAATTGTGCCATCTAGGATTTTATCTAAATTATCTAGAATATATTCAATAATTAAATCCATTAATCTTCGTATTGGTGATGTTGTTTGAGAATAAGCATTTAATGCAAGTCCATAGTGACCTTTGTTTTCGGTACTAAAATATGCTTTTTGCATTGATCTTAAAAGTAGGGAAGATAGAATAAAGAATTCTTCTTTAGTACTTAATGAATCAATAATTCTTTGAATAACATGAGGATCATCACCATTTTTTATTGAATCAACTTTATAACCAATTTGAGTTATTAGTTTTACTGTTTCTTTTACTTTATCATCATATGGTATTTCGTGATTTCTGTAGATGAATTCTATACCTAAGTTGTACATGAATTCTGCGAGTGCTTCATTTGTTGCCACCATGAAGTTTTCAATTATTTTTTCTGCAGGTCCTTGGCTTCTAGTAGTAACACCAATTATTTTATCTTCATCATCAAGAATAAATTCAATTTCTTTGTTACCAAAGTCTAGACATCCATTTTCACGACGACGATTTTCAATTATTTGGGCAAGTTCTTGCATTAGAAGTAATTCATCAACATAATCTTCGTATCCATCAGGTATTTTATTGTTTTCAAAGATTTCATTACAATCTTCATATGTCATTTTCTTTCTTGATTTAATAACACTATCGAAGTAATTAAAATCTATAATGTTACCGCGTGGATCAATTTCCATTCGATATGTTTTTGTAAGTCTTTCTTCATTTGGATTTAAGGAACAAATACCATTTGATATTTGAGGATGTAACATGTGAACAACTTTGTTTGCTAAGTATACACTGGTTGTGTTGTGAACTGCTCTCATGAAAAGTGGAGAATTTATTGGAATATAACGTGAAACATGGGAAATGTGAACATCTAGAAGATAGTTACCATTATCTTTTTTTGTAATTGATGTAGCATCATCCATGTCTTTTGTTCCAGCACCATCAATTGTAAATATTTTTCTATTTGTTAAATCAACACGACCAACTTTGTCTTCTTCGGTAACTTTGTTTTTAGTTTTATATGCTTGGTCATCTTCTTCTTTTGAATAGTGAACCCAAAATCCATTATTTATTACAATGGCTTCTTGTTCAGCATTAACATCATATTTATGTCCGATTACTTTATTAAAATGAACATTATAAATGTTATTTACTTCGTTTGTTCCAACACAACCTAGGAATCTTGTTCCAATTGGTAGATGTAAGTTTTTGAATGATTCTTCAGTACATCTGATATTTATGTTGCTGTTACCTACGACTTTAATTGTTTTTTCATCTACAACTTCACAAACTACATCTGGTAAAGATCTTTTTATTATTTTTACTAAAGATATGTTTTTACCATCTTTTTTAAGAAGAACTTTATCAAAGGGAAGAATACCATTACTATTTTCTAAAGGAAGATTGTAAGTAATTCCATTTAATGTAACTGTGTAGAAGCCTTTACGTGTAGATTCTGCAGTTGTTACAAAATAATTTGATGGCATAGTTTTATAATGTTCATCTTCATTATCAAGATAAAGTATTCCTTCGTTTTCTAATTCTTGTAATACTTTGTTTAGTTCATCTTCATCAGATTTAGTCATTTTAAGTAATTCTTTAAATGTAAATGATGCACTGTAAGGGTTAAATAAACTATAGATTTTTTCTAAGTCATCAATGTTTTCTAGTTCTTCAGGTTTACCAATTACTTTGACTAGTTTGTAACCATCACTATCTTTTTTAACAACAATAAAATCTTTTTTCTTAGCTTCATTGTTATTTAGTTTTGTTTCTTCATATTTACCATTTACACCGAAAGTTATGATGCCATCATGAATTTTATGAATTTTTGAAACAAAAAAATTAGATGGAAAAATATAATAACAATTATTTATGAAATCATAATAAACTTTCCCGTCTAATTCTAGTTTTAATAAATTTTTGTCAATATGGCGTCTTTCTGCCTTAGTGATATTTTTGTATCCTAATGCATCTTTGATATCATTCAAAGTTAATGTTTTTGGTGTTGGTTTAAAAATTTTAATTAATTCATTTTTCATACTACATACCCGCCTTAATTCTAATATAGTTTATTTTCTTGCTATTGTCAATAACAAATTTTTTTGATAAAATTATTGTGGTGGTATTATGACTGTATATTTTGTTAGTAATAATTTAGTTATTGATAATATATTTTATGAAACTGATGAATCTTTGGAACAAAAAAGAACTACGAGAGTCTTGTCTATTGAAGGTGAGAAAGCTGCGGTAAAAGTTGCTAAAAAAATTAAAGCAGATGTTATATATTCATCAAGTTATGCATCAAGTATTTCTTGTGCTAAGTATTATTCAAAAAGATGGGATTTACCAATTAATATAAATTCTTTTTTAAATGACACTAGAGTAGGAGATATGGAAAATAGAAATATTAAAATGCTTAGGTTTATGCAAGAAAGAGATTTTGATTTTAAGTTTAAACATGGTGAGTCTTTAAATGAAGTTAGTAAAAGAATGAATATAGCAATGGATAGAATTATAAAAAAGTGTGTTAATAAAGATATTGTTGTTTTTACTCAGAAAGGTGCTATAATGGGGTATTTACTTGATTATTTAGATAAAGGTTTTAATTATGATGATAGATTAATTTTGTCATATCAAGGAAAAGTAATATTAGATGATTCATTTATAGATGTTAATATTATAAAAGTCGATAGAGAAAAAGGAAAAATTGTTAATATTGAAGTTATAGATTGTGAGGAATAGATATGGAAGTAAAAATTAATATAAGTGCAAGACATGTTCATTTAACTAAAGAAGCATTACATATTTTATTTGGACATGAGTTATATGTTAGAAATATGTTAAATCAAGTTGGTCAATTTGCTAGTGTTGAGACAGTTAGAATTAAAACTCAGGATGGAGTAATTGATAATGTTAGAGTTATTGGACCAGTTAGATTATATAATCAGGTTGAACTTGCTAAGAGTGATGCAAGAAAACTTGGTATTAATCCACCGGTTAGAAAAAGTGGTGTGTTAAATGATGCAGAGTTAGTCACTATTGAAACTGATAGGGGAAGTATAACAGGTAATTATGCAATTATTGCAGATAGACATGTTCATTTTAGTCCGAGTGATGCTTTAAAATATGGAGTTGTTGATGATCAAATATTACATTTAGATATTAATGGAATTAAACCTGGAACTATAGATGTTAAAGCAAAAGTAACTGAAGATGGATTTTATGAAGTTCATTTGGATACTGATGATGCTAATGCATTTTTAATTACATCAGGGGATATTGGAGAATTGAAGAAATGAGTTTTAAAATTGGTAATGTAGAGATTAATGGTAATATAGTGGTTGCTCCGATGGCTGGAGTTAGTAATAAAACATTTAGAAAAATATGTAAGAATATGGGAGCATCTTTAGTTGTTGCAGAAATGGTTAGTGATAAAGCTATTTTATTTGGTAATGAAAAGACATTTAAGTTACTTGATATGGATGAGGATGAAAGACCAATAAGTCAACAAATATTTGGTAGTGATGTTGAATCTTTTGTTGAGGCTGCTAAAGTTGTAGAAGAGAAAATGAAACCTGATATTATTGATATAAATATGGGGTGTCCAGTTCCTAAGATTGCTTTAAGAAGTCAAGCTGGTAGTGCTCTTTTGAAAAATCCAAAAAAAGTTGGAGAAATTGTTAAGGCTGTAGTTGATGCAGTTAATGTACCTGTTACTGTGAAAATTAGAAGTGGTTGGGATAGTAATAGTATAAATGCTTTGGAAATTGCAAAAATTTGTGAAGAAAATGGAGCTAGTGCAATTACTGTTCATGGAAGAACTAGAGCACAAGGTTATTCTGGTAAATCGGATTGGAATATTATTAAACAAGTAGTTGATGAAGTGGATATACCTGTTATTGGTAATGGTGATGTAACAACATGTTATGATGCTAAGAGAATGCTTGATGAGACTGGGTGTAGTGCAGTAATGATAGGAAGAGGTCTTCTTGGTAATCCTTGGTTAATAAAAGAATGTGTAGATTATTTGAGTACTGGAGCATCTCCAGAAAGTGTTTCATTTAATGAAAAAATTGATATGATGGAATATCATTTAAATGAATTATGTAAAGATAAAAGTGAAGGTCAAGCTGTACTTGAAATGAGAAGTCATTTACTTAATTATTTAAAGGGATTACCAGAGAATAAAGAAATAAAGAATGAAATATGTAAGTGTAGGAGTAGAATAGAAATTATTAATTGTTTAGAAGAGTATAGAAAAAAGCTTATCAGTTTAGACTGACAAGCTTTTTTGATACTTTATTTATTGGTCCAGCTCCGATAGTTATTACTAAATCATTTGGTTTAACATGAGTTTTTACATAATCTACGATTTTATCAAAATCATCAATATATATAACATTTTTATTTTTTTCTTTTATTTTTTCAACAAGCATATCTTCACTTATGTTAAATGTATTTATTTCTCTGGCTGGATATATTGTTGCAATAATGATGTGATCAAAATTACTAAGAATATTTGCAAAACTATCTAAGTGTTCTTTAGTTCTTGAATATGTATGAGATTGAAATATTGCCCAAGATTCATTATGTTTAACACCTTTTACACTTTCAACAGTTGTTTTTATTTCACTTGGGTGATGTGCATAATCATCATAAATTAAAGCATTATTTAGTTTACCAAGATATTCAAATCTTCTTCCTACGCCGTGGTATTCTTCAAGACCTTTTTTAATTAAATTATAATCTTTGATGTAGTTTTGAGATAAAGTAAATGCTGATAGAGCATTATATATGTTGTGCTTTCCATTGATATTTAAATTTATTGTAATTATATATTCATAATTGTGGTAAATATCAAAACTATAGTGTCCAAGTTCATTACATGTAATATTTTTTGCTTCATAGTCTGATTTTTTATTTATACCATATGTTATTACATGTGCTTTTGTATATTTTTCTAAATCATTTGAATTTATATCATCATTATTTTTAACTAGATATCCATTTTCTGGTAATAGACTTACATATTTGTAAAATGATTTTTTGATGTTTTCTAAATTTTTAAAATAATCTAGGTGGTCATTATCAATATTTGTTATGATTGCACTGGTTGGATAAAAATGTAGAAATGAGTCAACATATTCACAAGCTTCCATGATGAAATATTCGTGATTACCTATGTGGGTGTTGCTATTTATTTCTGGTAGTATTGCTCCGACTTGAATAGTTGGATTTAAATTTGCTGTTAGAAATATATTGGCAATCATACCTGTTGTTGTACTTTTTCCATGAGTTCCTGATACACATAAAGAGTTTTTAAATTCTTTCATAAGAAGTCCAAGAAATTCTGCTCTTTCATAAGATTTTTTGTTGTAAGTAGTTATTGCTATTCTTTCTGGATCTGTTTCATGAATTGCTGCGGTATAAACAACTATATCAGCATTTTCTACCATTTCAGGATGATGTCCATATAATACATCTATTCCTTCTTTTATTAAACTATTAGTTATATCAGATTCTTGAATATCACTTCCTGTTACTTGTGCATTCATATTTTTAAGCATTAAAGCAATACTACTCATGCTTATTCCTCCGATACCAATTAAATGTATTTTTTTATTATTAAACATATTATCACGTCCTTATAAATATTATACTAATTATTAATGTTATGTGCAAGCTTTATTAATTTTTGAAAAGATTTTATGATGTAAAAATTTGATATGTCAAATTTTTGAAAAATTAAAAAGTTAAAAAAGTAAACAAATGTAAAAAATGAAATATTTTTTAAAATATAAGAGTTTTCTGGATAAATACTAGGTAAACCAGAGATAACTTAAAAATACGAACAACGAAAAATCGGGGCAAAATTTTAAAAAGTAAAAATTTTAAAAAAATAAAATTAGTAATTTTGATAGACAAATATCTTGCTACGTATTATAATGAAAATGTGATAAGGAAGGAAGTGTATTATGCCAAAGGCAAATGAAGAAATTTTTGAAACAATTAAAGTAGTTAAGAGAAATGGTTCTAAAGTTAATTTTAATGGAACCAAGATAGCTATGGCAATTAAAAAAGGCTTTGATAGTATCAAAGTAACAAATGAGGATGATGATGAAATATTAAAATATAAATCAAATGACATCCAAAAAGTATATGGACATGTAATAAAGAGAATTGAAAAAGATTACTCTGATAAAGCAAGTATTAAGATTGAAGATATACAAGATATTATCGAAGATACTTTGAAGAAAGATAAGTATGATGATGTTTATGAAAGTTTTGCTGAATATAGAGAAAATAGAACAAAAGCTAGAGAAGCATTTACTGATGATAAAAGAAGTCATAAATTTTTAAAAACATTAGAAGGCTTAGCACTTAAAAGTGCTGCAGAAGATGATGCAAAAAGAGAAAATGGTAATATTGATGGTAATTCTGCGATGGGAACAATGTTACAATTTGGTTCGAATGTATCAAGAGAATTTGCTAAATCTTATTTAATGAAGAAAAAGTTTGCAGATGCTCATGATGAGGGATATATTCATATTCATGATATGGATTTTGAAGCTATGGGTACAACAACATGTATGCAAATTGATTTAGATAAATTATTTAAAAATGGTTTTTCTACAGGTCATGGACATTTGAGAGAACCAAATGATATAATGAGTTATTCTGCACTTGCTGCAATAGCTGTTCAATCAAATCAAAATGATCAACATGGTGGTCAAAGTATTCCAGCATTTGATTATTATTTAGCACCAGGTGTTTTAAAAACATTTAAGAAAATGGTTAAAACATCTATTAAGGATTATGTTGATTTAGAAGATTTAAATGATTTTATCAATATGAATAGTATTGAAAAAGATATAGCAAAAATTAATACAATAGATATAACTGTTGATTATTTTGAAAAATATTATAAAGATTCAGAACTTTTAAAGAGAATGTTTGATTTAGCATTAAAGAAATCTTTAGAAAAAACTGAAAAGAGAACATATCAAGCAATGGAAGCATTTGTGCATAATTTAAATACAATGCATTCAAGAGCTGGTGCACAAGTACCATTTTCATCAATAAATTTTGGTACAGATACATCTAGTGAAGGCAGAATGGTTACTAAAAACTATATGCTTGCTAGTGAAGCTGGACTTGGTCATGGTGAAACTCCGATATTTCCAATTTCAATATTTAAAGTAAAAGAAGGAGTTAACTATAATCCTGAAGATCCAAATTATGATTTATTTAAATTAAGTTTAAGAGTGTCTGCGAAAAGATTATTTCCAAATTGGTCTTTCTTAGATTCATCATTTAATAAACCATATTATAAAGAAGGAGATTATCGTACTGAAGTTGGTTATATGGGATGTAGAACTAGAGTTATAGGTAACGTAGTTGATCCTGATAAACAAATTACACCAGGAAGAGGTAATTTATCATTTACATCAATTAATTTACCAAGACTTGGTATTAAACATGGTATTGTTGGTAAAAATGCTTTAGATAAAGCTGATATGAAAGGTTTTTATGAAGAACTTGATGATTTAATGGAACTTGTTAAAGATCAATTACTTGAAAGATATGATATTCAATGTAATAAAAGAGTTTATAATTTCCCATTCTTAATGGGTCAAGGTGTTTGGCTTGATAGTGATAAATTAAAACCAAATGATAAATTAAAGAAGGTATTAAAACACGGTACACTTTCAATTGGATTTATTGGTTTAGCTGAATGTTTAAAAGCTTTGATTGGTAAACATCATGGTGAAAGTGAAGAAGCACAAAAACTTGGTGTTAAAATAATTGGTCACATGAGAGAAAAATGTGATGAATATAGTAAAAAATATAATTTGAATTTTACTTGTCTTGCAACACCTGCGGAAGGTTTATCTGGTAGATTTGTTAGTATTGATAGAGATATATATGGTAAGATTCCTGGAGTAACAGATAGAGCTTATTACACAAATTCATTCCATGTTCCAGTTTATTACAATATTTCTATTGCAGATAAATTAAGACTTGAAGGAGCATATCATAAGTTTACAAATGCTGGTCATATTAGTTATATTGAACTTGATGGAGATCCATCAGATAATCTAGAAGCATTTGAAAGTGTTGTTAGAATAATGAAAGAAAGTGATATTGGATATGGAGCGATTAACCATCCAGTAGATAGAGATCCAGTTTGTGGTTATGTTGGAATTATTAAAGATGTATGTCCAAGATGTGGAAGAAAAACTGGGGAACCTGTTAGTGTAGAATTATTAAAAAGATTAGAAGGAAAGGATATTTAGTATGAAAGAAGAAATAAAAAAAGAAAGAGTAACTGGTGAAGGAGTTGAATTTGAAAGAATTAGAAGAATTACTGGTTATTTAGTTGGTACAGTTGAAAGATTTAATAACGGAAAAAGAGCAGAAGAACATGATAGAGTTAAACATACTTTCTCTAGTAAAGTAAAAGAAAAAGTTCATGCTTAATAAATAGTTAAAGACCAATCAATTTGATTGGTCTTTTTGTATAGTGTTTAATGCGATCTGTCGGGATTTTTAACAACAAAAAAAAGTCTTTTGAATAAGACTTAATTTTTAAAATGGTGTCCTGGGCGAGATTCGAACTCACGACCGATCGCTTAGAAGGCGATTGCTCTATCCAGCTGAGCTACCAGGACATTTCCTTCAACTGATAGATTTATTATAGTATACTTTTTTAGTTAATGCAAGTAGTTTTTGTTACTTTTTATAATTTTTTTTATTAAATAGATAGATTTATCTCAGGATTATCTAATATTTTGAAGGAAATGTCATTATATCCATATGTATCTCTGATGGATAGAGCAATCGAATACTTTACAGTTTCAATCATTTCATTATTGTTAATGTTAGCTATTAAGTTATTATTAAAAGATAACTTAATATTGTTTTCTAGTATTTCATAATTTGTTAAATTAGTAGATGATGCTAAATAACTTATTAAGTTTGTGTGATATATCGGAGTACTTTTTAATTCTTTAATAATTATTTCTACTTTTTCTTTATTAGTGTTTTCTATTTTAGTAATTGGTACATAATAATATGAATCATTATATTTACTTAAATAATAAATTGTAGTTTTTGTTGTATTTTTATATGAATCAATATTGTATATTTTATTTATTCCATATGTTTTATCAAAAGTATTTGGTAGTTTTATGTTAGAATTTGGTAAATATTCAAGAGGTTTTCCTTCGATGTTAATCTTTATATTAGTTATTTCTTTTATTTCAAGGATAGAATAGGTTATTGCTTCGATCATGTCTTCTTCATTTTCTTTATCAACATTTAAAAGTTCTTTACTAAAATTAATGGTAAGAGTTTCTTTATCTAGATTTAAATCAATTATTTTAGTGTTTTCTGGTATTAGTGGTGTAAATCCATCTTGGATGTAACTTGAGTTACTTGAATTCTTAGTTAAATCTTTGATTATTTCTTTTACTTGGTCAATTGTGTTATTACTTTTTTTAATAATGGTAGTTCTTGCAACATAATTATTTTTATCTTTTAAAAATATGGGCATTTCATTATCTTTGATATAGTGTAGGTTTTTTGTTGTTTTAAAATCCTTGGTTGGAAAAAAATAAATTATTAATAAAATAAATAGTGCAAGAGTTGCAACGCAGATACGCCTTATAGAAGATTTCTTTATCATTTTTAAACACCTAATTAATTATATTATAAAATAATAAAAAAAGACCGAAGTCTTTAGTTTATTTGTAGTTCTCCGAGTTTTATTAATTCAATTATTGCTTGGCTTCTTCCTTTTACTCCAAGTTTTTGAATGGCATTTGATATATGATTGCGGACTGTTTTTTCACTGATATTTAGTTTTTTTGCTATTTCAAATGTTGATTTATTTTTAATAAGTAATTCAAATACTTCTTGTTCTCGGTCTGTTAGTATTTTCTTTTTCATCTTTAACTCCTTATAAAATATACTTCATAATATTATATGAAGTATTTATAAATATGTTTAGGAGTTTGCCTGAAATTTTACTGTGATGTATTTTTGTTTATCATATAAATTTTGAACCTCTCTGATAATGTTGTTAGCTAATTCTTTATTATGGTCTTTACTTGCAACTGTAATACTTATTTTATCATTTTCAATTTTAACAAAATTATCTAGTTTAAATTTTTCTTCGATTAGTTTTTTGATTTTTTCACATTCGCTTTTAGAATTGTTTAATGATTGTAGTGCATTGTAAGCATCATTTTTTTCTTCGATTGTAGCTTTATCATCAAGTAAGATATTTTGATATTCGTTCATTTCTTTTAAAACTGTTTCATCTTGTTCGACTTGAAGTGCAACAATTACATCAGATTCTTTTACTTCGATTACATCAGATACATCATTTACTCCGGATAATACAGTTAGACTTTCATCTTTCATTGTTACATAATAAATTCCTAGTACTAAAATTAGTGAAAATAAAGTAACGAACCATAAATTTTGTTTGTTAATCATAATTTTTCCTCCATCTAAAGCTATTTAACTATATGAAGGATTATTGTTTAATATTACTTTTTCATTTCACGAATTTTAAAAATATGATGTTTGTTGCACCATGTTCATGGGGAAAATTATTTAAAAAAGAAGTTATTAATGATATATATTTTTTAGATGAAGCATATGAAATTGAAAATTTAATATTTTTCTTAAATGTTTTAAAAAATATAAAGGGAATGTCTTTTTTAAAGGTTGTTAAATGGCATTATGTAGTAAGAGATGATTCTTTAATATCTAATGTAAGAATAGATAAAGCATATAGTTTAATGGATAATTTAATTACTTTAAGAAAAAGTTATAGTGAATCATATTTATATACATTTGATGTAATAGCATATATTCATTTAGCAATAAGTATGTTTTCTAGACTACTTTCTAATGAAAAAGTCTATGAACATTTTACAAATGATTGTTTTTTTTTCTAGTTATGTTAGGAGTTATATTTATTAATTTAAAATAAGTTTCATTCCGAATTTAGGTACAAAACGGAAAAAATTCGGAATGAAATTGACAAAAATCAAGATATATTGTATAATTATATTACGAATTTAGGTACAAAACGGAAAAAATTCGGAATGGAGGAAATATGAATATAAACAGAGATTATTATTTAAATCAATTGATTGAAAAACAAAATAATGGATTAATCAAGGTTATTACTGGTATAAGAAGATGTGGAAAATCATATTTGTTAGATCCAATGTTTAAAAACTATTTGTTGGATAGTGGGGTAGGAGAAAGTCATATTATAAAGTTGGATCTTGATTCAATAGAGAATGAATATTTATTAGATGGTCATGATTTATATAAGTATATTACTGATAAAATTATTGATAGTGATAAATACTATATTTTACTTGATGAAGTTCAAAAAGTAAGCGACTTTGAACCTGTTTTAAATGGATTATTAAAAAAGAATGTTGATATTTATGTAACTGGTAGTAATTCTAAATTTTTATCTAGTGATATTATAACTGAGTTTCGTGGACGTGGGGATGATATAAGAATGTATCCATTGTCATTTAAAGAATTCTTTAATATTAGTAGTAAAAGTAGAGAAGAAGCATTGAGTGAGTATTTAACTTATGGGGGATTACCTTTGACTGTTTTAAATAGAACTAATAATAATAAAATAAAATATTTGGAACAAGAGCGAACTAGAACTTACATGAAAGATGTAATTGAAAGAAATAATATTCAAAATGTTGAAAAATTTAATTATTTAGTTGAAATTGTATCTTCAGCAGTTGGTTCATTAACTAATCCTTTAAAATTATCTAAATCATTTATGAATAGGGATAATAAAAGTACTATGACTGATAAAACTATTTTTAAATATTTAAGTTATTTGGAAGATGCTTTTTTAATAGAAAAAACTAAAAGATATGATATAAAGGGTAAGAAATATATTGAAACTCCGTATAAATTTTATTTTTCTGATTTAGGAATAAGAAACTCATTTTTAAATTTTAGACAAGTCGAAGAAACTCATTTAATGGAAAATTTAATTTATAATGAATTAAGAAAAAGAGGATATTTGGTTGATATTGGAGTAGTTGAAGTTAGAGATAAAGATAATAAGAAACAAACTGAAATTGATTTTGTTTGTAATTTTGGTAGTAAAAAATATTATATTCAATCAGCATTAAGTGTTAGTGATGAAAGTAAAAAGGAACAAGAATTAAGACCTTTATTAAATGTTAATGACTTTTTTAAAAAGATTATTATTACCAAAGATGGTGTAGATGTTTACAGAAATGAAGATGGTGTTATTTTTATGAACATTTATGAATTTTTATTAAATGAAAATAGTTTAGATTTATAAAAATGTATTAAAAAAGATGAATTTTGTATAATTTGTCTTTTTTTTATTTCTTTTTTTTCAAAAATATTTGTTAGACCCTTGCAAGAATATTGTTTTTTCGATATAATTAGTTATAAGGTAATAGGAGATGTAGTGCATGCGAAGAATTATTGCTAGTTTAGACATTGGTAATCACACTATAAAACTTGTAGTGGGTGAAATAGTTCGTAATAAGTTAAATATTTTAGCATGTGTGGATACTCCGGCACGAGGAATTAAAAAAGGATTTATTATTAATCCTGAAAGTGCTATTGAAGCCTTGAGTGATGTTTTTAAAAAGGGTGAAGAACAGATTGGACTAAAGATTACAAAGGTAATTGCCAGTGTTCCTGCGAATGATTTGGAATGTTTCTTAAGTGAAGGCTATACTTCCATTAATAATGAGACAGGTTTAGTTAGTAGTAATGATATTATTAGATCAATGCAATCTGCAGTTTACAACAAAGTTATGGAAACACGAGAAATCGTAGCATTACTTCCCACAAAGTTTTTGCTAGATGATAGTATAGTTACAGATTCTCCATTAAATATGCATGCAGAAAAACTAAAGGTAAAAGTTGTAGTTGGAACAGTACCTAAGAAAAATGTTAATGGAATAGTTAAGTGTTTAGAAAAACTTGGAGTTACTGTAATTGATGTAACAATTGGTTCAATGGGTGATTACTTTGAATTTAAAAACAGTAAAAATAGTACTGAAGTTGGTGCTGTTGTTAATATCGGAGCATCTAAGAGTAGTGTTGCAATATTTAATAAAGGTATCTTAACTGGTTGTGAAGTAATAGATATGGGTGGAGATTCTATTGATTATGATTTAGGATACGTTTATAAAATTAATAGAAAAGATGCAATGTATTTAAAGGAATCAATTGCTTTAGCTGATAAGACAAAAGCTTTACCAAGTGAATCAGTAATATTAGAGAATAAAAATGGTGATAAAATTAAAGTTAATCAGTTTGATGCTAGTGAAATTGTTATGGGAAGATTGGAAGAATTGCTTAATTTAGTAAAAAAACAAATAAATCTCTTAACAAAAAAGGAAATTAGTTATATAATTGTTACAGGGGGAGTAACAGAAATGGCAGATTTTAAAAATATACTTAGTTATGTTTTTGATAATGCTACTGTTGGTAATGTTACAGAAATTGGAGCTAGACATAATAAATATGCTACAAGTGTAGGATTGATTAAGTATTATGATAGTAGGTTAACTTTACGAAATAGAGATTTTTCTATATTTGATATAGAAGAACAAGAAGAATTAAGTGGAATACATAAAAAAGTAAATATCAATGAAGATTCTTTATTAGGAAAATTATTTGGTTACTTTTTTGATAACTAGAGGGAGAATGAGAATATGAATGGATTACAGATGGATCAAATTGCCAAGATAAAAGTAATTGGCGTAGGTGGTGGCGGATGCAATGCCGTTAACAGAATGATTGATGAAGGAGTTAAAAGTGTAGAATTTTATGTAGTTAATACTGATTTACAAGTATTAAATTCTTCATTATGTCAAAATAAAATTCAAATTGGTAAGAATATTACTGGTGGTAGAGGAGCTGGAGCAAATCCTGAAGTTGGTAGAGCTGCAGCACTTGAAAGTAAAAATGAATTAGAAGAAGCATTACAAGGAGCAGATATGGTATTTGTTGCTTGTGGTTTAGGTGGTGGAACTGGTACTGGAGCTGCTCCAATTATTGCAGAAATTGCTCAAGAAATGGGAGCTTTAACTGTTGGTATTGTTACTAAACCTTTTAGATTTGAAGGTAAAAAGAGAATGGAAAATGCCTTAGTTGGTTTGGAAGAACTAAAAGGACATGTTGATACATTAATTATTATACCTAATGATAGATTAAGAGATTTAATTGATAAAACAACAAGTTTTGATGATGCATTTAAAGAAGTGGATAATGTATTACATAGAGGTGTTCAATCAATATCAGATTTAATTGCTGTTACTGGAGTTATTAACCTTGACTTTGCAGATGTTAAAACTGTTATGGAAAAAAGCGGTACTGCAATTATTGGTATCGGATGTAATGCTGGTGAAAATAGAGCGATTGAAGCTGCTAGACAAGCGGTATCTAATTCACTTTTGGAAGCAACTATTGAAGGAGCAACAAATGCTATTGTCAATGTAACTGGTGGAAAAAATCTTACATTATTTGAAATTGAAGATGCTGTTGAAACTGTCAGAGAAGCAGCTAATTCAGATGTAAATATTATCTTCGGGGCAATTAAAAATGATAATTTAACTGATGAAGTTATTGTTACTGTTATAGCTACAGGTTTTGATAAAGATGTTGGTGATGAAGCATTATTTAATGATGATGTTCATGTTCAAAAAAGAAGAAGTACACCAGAAGTTGATGATGAATATGAAATTCCACCATTCTTAAGAAGCGACAATTATTAAAAATTAAAAGCATTCGACATAAAGCAACAAATTACTGTTGCTTTTTTTAGTATAATTAAACTGGTGGGATAATGAAAATATATTTAGATTTGGTTATTGTAATTAATTTTTGTTATGATTTATTATTACTTATGTGTGTGGATGTAACACTAAAAAGACATGCAAAATTGTATAGGTTAATTGGATCTAGTTTGTTTGGAACTATAAGTATAATAATACTATTTATACCGATAAATAAAATTCTATTATTTTTACTTAAAATATTATTTAGTGTCGGTATGATTATAATAGGTTTTGGGTTTAAAAGTGTAAAAAGTTTTATAAATAATATGATGTATCTTTATATGTGTAGTGTAATACTTGGAGGTTTTTTATATTTTTTAAATATAGAGTTTCAAACAGATAAATTTAGTGTTAATTATTTAGCACTTTTATTTGTGGCACCACTTGTATTGTATCTTTATTATAAAGAGCATAAAAAATTTGCTAGTACATATAATTATAATCTAAGTGTAAGTATTTGTTTTTGTAATGGAAAGGTATTTAGTTGTAGTGGATTTGTTGATACGGGAAATAAATTAAGAGATCCTGTTACTGGTAAATATGTAATTATTTTATCTAGGAAAATACTTGCTAATTTAATTAATATAAGAAGTCCTATGTATGTTAGCTATAAAGCTTTAAATAAGAAAGGGTTGATTGAATGTTTTAAAATAAAATATATTAAAGTAAATGATATAATACTTACTAATTATTTGGTTGGTATTAGTAATGATGAATTTAACTTAGGTGAATCACAGTGTTTATTAAATTATAAAATATTGGAGGATATATGTTTAAAAGATTAATTAGATGGTTAAGAGAAAAGTATAGTGAAGTATTTTTTGTTGGAGCAACTGATAAGTTACCACCACCTTTAGATAAAGATGAAGAATTAAAATATTTAATACGCGCTAAAGAAGGCGATGTTGATGCTAGAAATATTTTGATTGAACATAATTTAAGACTTGTTGTATTTCTTGCTAAAAAGTATGAGAATACTACATATGATATTGAAGACTTAGTAAGTATTGGTTCAATTGGTTTAATCAAAGGAATTAATACTTATAAGATTGATAAAAATATAAAGCTTGCAACTTATGCATCACGTTGTATTTCAAATGAAATACTTATGTTTCTTAGGAAAAATAAGAAGAAAAGATGTGAAGTTTCTTTGGATGATGCTCTAAATTATGATGAATCTGGCAATGAATTGCATCTTGAAGATATACTTGGCACAGATGAAGATATGATTGAACAAGAATATGAAGAAAAAGTTAATAAGGAATTATTAAGTAAAGAAATCCTAAATTTACCTGATAGAGATAAAGAAATAATGACTTTAAGGTATGGACTTAATAATAAAAATGAATATACGCAGAAAGAAGTTGCTGAAATGCTTGGTATTAGTCAGTCATATATTTCAAGAATTGAAAAAAAAGTTGTTAGAAAGCTAAAACAAGAATTAGTAAAGTAGTGTCAATTAATTGAAAAATATATGTCAATATATTGCAAAGTGAAAGTAAAGGCTATATAATTAAATTAAGCTAGTGGGGGAGCTTATAAAAAAGGGTATGTGATATTGGTATCAATTCACTTAAAAAGATGCTAAATAGATATTTTTAAATTCTATTTAGCTCTTTTTTTTGAAAATTAGATTTCTCAGAATTACAGGGGAAAACAAGCAAATATCCCGATTTATGTCGAAATTTGGCGTACGATTTTTCTTGATTTTTTCTTGATACACACTTAGAATAATTTCTCGTGAAGGAGATGATCTATGTGTTAACCAATGAAACAAAAACATTTTATGCATTTAATATCGATAAGATGTTTAAAGCAATATTCGGTGCAGATGATGAAAAGAGTAAAAAACTTCTTAAGGAGCTATTAAGTGAATGTCTTGATATCAAAATTGATAAAATTATAGGTTTTATTCCTGTTGAATTAAGTGCACGTAATAAAAACGAACGAAGTAAAAGACTAGATTTAATTGTTGAAGTAAGTGGTAAAAAAATTAATATTGAATTAAATTCATCTTTTAATGATGTAACCAGAATAAGAAATTTAAACTACTACTTTGCATTCTGTAGTCAGCATATTATTAAAGGGAAATCTTATGATATTGATTCAGAATTCATACACATATCACTAAACTATAGAGCATCAAAAAAAGATCCACCTATTGCACAATACACTCTTTATGATGAAAAAAATAAGAAAGAACTTGATGAAAGGTTCAAATATTATGAAATCAATGTTGAAAAGTTTGCAAAATTTTGGTATGATAAAGACATGAAAAACGTTAGAAAGAAACCTCTTTTGACAATGATAGGAATAAAAGATGAAGATGAATTAGATAAATATTCCAAAGAGATGAATCTTTCTAGTATCAAGGAGAGTGTTGATAAATTGAAAACATTAAATAGTGATAAAAAATTTGTGTATGATATTTCACCCGAAGAAGAAGAAACTCTAGAAAAGAATACTCTACAAAAAATAGCAATGAAAAAAGGTGAAAAAAAAGGTATTGCAGAAAACCAGAAAGAAGTTGTTATCAACTCACTAAAAGAAAACATTCCAATAAAAACAATCGAAAAAATCACCGGTTTATCTGTAGAACAAATCAAAGAAATAGAATTAAAAAACAAATAATTAACTCCTTCACAATAAAAAAGACTGAGTAATTCAGTCTTTTTAGTATTTTGTTATATACAAATCAATATATTCTTCAAGTGTTAAATTATTTTCATAAATTATTTTCGCAGCTTCATTCCCAACATATCTAATGTGCCAATTTTCAAATTGATACAATGTTATATCTTCTTTATTTTTGGGAAACCTAATAATAAACCCATATTTATATACATTATTATGTAACCATTCATAGTTTTCATCAGTAAATCTAATATTAGTTAGGGCAGTATTTTTTAAATCAATTGATAATCCGGTTTGATGTTCAGAATAACTTGGTCTAGCAGAATAAGTATCAGCTTTTTCAACACCTTCTTTATTTACATAATTGTTATATAATGTCCTTTGAAATTCTTCACCACGGTATGCGGTAGTAGGCATAATATTTATATTAATTTCTTTTTTCGCTGCACTTTGAAGTTTTAAAAATGGTTCTTTAATAACCTTTCTAACAGGTACTTGATTTCCATAAGCTCCATCTAAATAATCTAAATCACTAGGTTTATAGTTTTTGGGTAGATGATTATATTTATTTACCAACACTAAATAATCATTTGGATTTTCAACTTCAGTTGTATCAGTATACACCGGCAAATCTAGTTTTAAATTTACTCTGGTTACAACATCTTGATAATTGATATCTTTATTATTTTCTTTATATTTATTATATCTATCTATATTATCTACATTAAAATTTTTAAATTCATAATATTTACTTATATCAACATAATCTTTATTTTTTAATTTTTCAATATTTTTATCACTTAGTTTTAATATATAATTTATTTCTTTTCCAGTATATCCTTTTGGAAGAAAGCTAGTTAAGACAGTTTCAAAATTGCTTTCTTTATTAAATAGAATATCTTTATATTCATTTAAATATGCTTCATTATATATATTATTAAGTAAGACATACTCTAAAGTTTTTGAATAATATTCTTTACTTATATTTTCTTTAGCCATTAATTTATCTACTTCACTAGAAACTTTTTCTGCCTTTTCATTTTTATTTAAAATGACATATGAAGTTCCACTTATAATAAGAAGTAGTGCTATAAATTTAATTGGACCTTTTTTTATTTTCTTTCTTTTTTTCATTAGTATCACCATTAAAATTATATCATGAATGTAATTACTTGTAAAATGATATTCATAGTGAAAATGTATAGTTTTTCCACCGAATTTCTTAGAAAAACGGAAAAATTGTTGATTTTAATTTAAAATTATAGTAATATTTTTGTATGCAAGGATGTGATAAAAATGTTTGAATACATGGGAGATAGAATAAGCAATGCTTTAAAGAATATAAAAGGAATGGGTAAGATTACTGAAGAAAATATCGGCGATGCTGTAAGGGAAATAAGAATAGCTTTACTTGAAGCTGATGTAAACTATCAAGTTGTTAAAGAATTTGTAAGTGATGTAAAAACAAAAGCATTAGATGCTGAAGTTTCAAAAAGCTTAAAACCAGATGAAGTATTTTTAAAAATTGTTAAGGATGAATTAGTTTCTTTACTTGGAGGTGATTATGTTCCACTTGAAGTCGGAGGTAATCCCACAGTTTTAATGCTTGTTGGTTTACAAGGTAGTGGTAAAACTACAACTGCAGGAAAGCTTGCTAATTATTTAAGAAAAAAATATAATAAAAAGCCATTACTTGTAGCAGGAGATATTTATAGACCTGCAGCAATTGAACAATTAAAAACAATTGGTAAGGAATTAAATATACCAGTTTTTAGTAGTGAAGGTTCTGTTTTAGAAATTGTTGCTGCAGCAATGGAAGAAGCAAAAATTAATAAAAATGATTATGTAATTATAGATACTGCAGGTAGACTTCAAATTGATGAAGATTTAATGCAAGAATTAAAAGATATAGCAAGTAACTTTAAGATAGATGAAAAAATATTAGTCATTGATGGATCAATGGGGCAAGATGCAATTAATGTAATCACTGGATTTAATGAAGCTTTGGATTTAACAGGTTGTATTTTAACTAAGTTAGATGGTAATACAAAGGGTGGAGTTGCCTTATCAGTAAGACATTTAACTCATATACCTATTAAGTTTGTTGGTACTAGTGAAAAAATGGATGGTTTAAGTGAATTTTATCCAGAAAGAATGGCTGAACGTATTCTAGATATGGGGGATATTTTAGAAATAGTTAATAAGGTTGAAGATGTAATTGATGAAGATGAAGCAAAGAAACAAGCAATAAAGATGAAGAAAGGTACTTATGACTTAGAAGATTTTCTTGCTAATTTAAAACAAATTAAAAAGCTTGGACCATTAGAAAATATTTTAAAAATGTTACCTCAAGCTAGAAAAATGGGGCTTAATAATGTAGCAATAGATCCAAAAGATTTAGCACATGTCGAAGCTATAATAAGTTCTATGACTATTGAAGAAAGAAGAAAACCAGAAATACTTAAAGCAACTCGTAAACAAAGAATAGCTAAAGGTAGTGGAAGAAGTGTTGAAGAAGTAAATAGATTACTAAAACAATTTGAAATGATGAAGGACATGATGAAGAAAATGTCTAATGGAAATATGCCATTTTAAGAAAGAAGATGCTTACTTGCATCTTCTTTTAATATTTCTAGTTAAATTTTTTAAACCATCAGTTGTAACTAAATCTAAGTTTTCTAATTCTTGATAATATTTATATGCATTAACTTTTAAATCAATATTTATTAGTTCTTTTAATACTTGAAGGGCAAAGTCTCTATCTTTTTTATATAGTTTTATTAGATTACTAGCAACAACAAAAGCAAATGAATAAATGTAGTAGTCTCTGGGTAAGATATCTATAAAGTATTTTGTATATTCTATAGGTAATGTTGATGCTATTTTACTTATTTTATTTTTTAAATCATTTTTATTTTCATGTTCTAAGTAATTTATTTTTCTAAATATTTTAAATTCTTCTTTTAGATCTTTACATGATTCAATATTATCATATATAGCACTATATTCACTAGCTAAAGCATTTAATTTAAATTCACTTTTATAAAAATATTCACAACATAATAGTTCAAAAAATATACTTACTATTTCTAGATAAACATTTAAATCTTTAAAGTAATTAATATTATAATTTGAATTAAATTGAATTGCATGACCAAATTCATGAGCAAGAGTTGTTAAATCTTCGAAGGTATGGTCTTTATATACTTGGATATATGTTTTATTGAAATAATCTATATAAAGGGTATCTCCGGGATAAGAATAATCTTTATCTATGATATGAATACTTTTTTTATTATTGTTATATATTTTTAAAAACAATTCATATATCTCTTTATTTGTTGCATTTTTAAAAAAATCATGGATTAATTCAAATAATTCTTTATTAGTAAAATCTATTTTCTTAACTTTTAAATTTGGTATAAATGATGAATCAAGTCTAGCAGATTCTTCGATAGGTTTCCATAAGAATTTAGTTTTACTTAAATCAAGGTAATCTTTAAGTAAGATATCTTCGATATTTAAACTTATTTTTTCTTTTTCCCAGATTTGTTCTATTATATCAAGATTATCTTTAATTCTTTCTTTGTTGCTTGATGTATCATTAAGTAGTCTATTTAATACTTTTTCATAATATATTAATTCATGTTTATACCAAAAATTTTCCATATATCCCTCGTTAATTGGTTATTTTAACAGAAATTAAATAAAAACTCAATAGATTATACTGAGTTTTATAGATTTTCCTCCGGAATTATTTATTACTCGCACCATCCGTAAGCGATTGACATACTCTCTCGGGATTATTTATTGCTCGCACCACCCGGAAGCGATTCACATGTACATATACATTGTACTTTATTATTTATATTTTGTCAATGGGTGATTTTTTATAAAAAAGCTTTATTAAAGTAAAATTAAATGTTATAATAATTTATATAGTATATGATAGAGGTGTGATGAATGAATAAAAAAATAAATGCAAGAACAATATCTTTAGTTTTAATATTTATTTTAATATTAATAACTATAGCTTTATTAATAGGTAAGTTTACTTATTCTTATTTAGCTCCGACGATAGATGATGATGTTGAAGGAGCTGGTGAAGTAACAGCAAGTGGAGATACAATAATATTTACAAAAGGAAATACATTATCTTTAAGTGCAAATACAGATAATTTTAAAACTGGTGGTAGTAACTTAACTGCTACAACAAATCCAAAAGTAAAGTTAATGGCATCAAGTAAGACAGAAAGTGCATCAAGTAAATACTTTGCAGGTGTTATAATAAAAAATAATACGTATACTTATACAACAACTGATAAGAAACCTGAGGTTATATTAACTGTAAAAGATGAAAATGGTAATATAGTAGAAACTAGTTCTGATAATTTGAAATTTGTTACAGTTAATAATAATTTAAAAGGTTTTGATATAACTGGAGTAAGTGGAGCATTTAACATAGTAACTGACCACGTTATAGCAACAGCTAGTAACAAATCAGAAGTAATTCATACATGGACATTTACTTTAACTTTTGTTAATCTTGAAACAGATCAATCAGTAAATGAAAATTCGACATTAAATATTGATGTTGTTTTACAAAAAGATAAAATACCTTCAACCATAGCAGATTTCTGTGGTAATGGAGATAACTTAGGTAATTGTATTGTTGATTATTATAATGGATTAAATACTGCTTCAAATATCTATTATCATGATGCAAACCTAACAAATGGGGCAGGAGATAATTCATACAGATATGCTGGAGCAAGTGAAGCAGTAAATAATTATGTATGTTTTGGATCAAACGTAACACCATGCCCAGCAGATAATCTGTATAGAATTATCGGAGTATTTGGAGATAAAGTAAAACTAATCAAATCAGATTATGCAACAAGTGCATTATTAGGTACGGATGGAGATTATAAAGATAAATATACGTATGGTAATTCAACTTATAAAGGAAATAATTATGATAATATTGTAACGTATACATGGAATTATAAAAATAATACAAGTATAAATAATGGATTGGGTTCAAATACATGGAGTACAAGTTTGTTAAATAAAACAAATTTAAATCAAAACTTCATAACAAATATAGGAGCAGAATGGGCAAATAAAATTGATATGACAACATGGAAGGTTGGTGGAAATACATGGTTAAATATAGGAGCACAACCAGCCAAAACAGCATATCAAAATGAAATAGTGAATCCAGTAACAAAATATAGTACAGATAATAAAACAGAATATAGTGCCAAAATAGGATTAATGTATGTAACTGATTATGGATTTGCAGCAGCACCAAGTGCATGGACAGCAAAACTTGAAAATTATGAAGACGCAGCCATTAAAAATGTCAATTGGATGTATATGGGACTTGGTGAATGGACTCTTTCCCGTAGTGCGGTCGACGGCTATCGTGTGTTCCGTATGTATGACACTGGTGGCGTCTCGAATTTCTATGCGAAAGATACATATGCGGTGCGCCCAGTCTTCTATCTCTCATCTTCCGTGAACTATGCATCGGGAAGCGGCACAGCCGCTGATCCAATCTCAATAAACTGATTGACGGACAGTTTTGAAAAAGCGAGCTCATTAACTTAACTGTGTCTTTTAAGAAGTATACACTATGTATTCTTCTTTTTTAATTCATCTTGCATTGTTTTTAATGCATCAAGTATGAAATCTACTTCATTTCTTTGATTTTGATTACTTTTGCCTTGGCTGTTATCTGTATATGGAGAACCTCCATTTTTTGCATTCTTTGAGTTTATATTTATATTACTATTTTCAATACGAGACTCTATTAATTGTTGTTGTGCTGCATGAGTTAAAATATATTGACCTACTAAAATAAGCCAGTTACCAATTGAATTTTGTTCATTAGCATTATAGTTTCCCACACAAGCATAACCTGCTACAACAGCAAGTATTGAAAACGAATGAGGATCAATATTTGGAGGAAAATTTGTATTATGCATAAGTAATCCTCCTTAATAAATTGTATGAATATTTGCATTTTTCCATGAAATAATATATAATTAGTGTGTGAGGTGCAATATGCAAATTGAAAATGTAAGTGAACCAATTATAGCTGTAAGAAGAAGTCAGTATCCAATCGATAATAAAAATGAATTCTTACTAGTAGGTAGAAGTAATGTTGGTAAAAGTAGTTTTATTAATACTTTGATTGAAAGAAAGAACTTTGCAAGAACTAGTTCTAAACCTGGAAAGACTCAGACATTAAACTTTTATAAAGTTAATGATTGTTTTTATTTAGTTGATGTACCTGGTTATGGTTATGCTAGTGTTAGTAAAGATACCCAAAAGAAGTTTGGATTAATGATCGAAGAATACTTAAAAGAAAGAAAGAATCTTAAACATGTATTTTTATTAATTGATTATAGACATAAACCTACGGAAGATGATTTGTTAATGTATGAATTTTTAAAATACTATAATTTGGATATTACTATTGTTGCCACTAAATATGATAAGGTTGGTAAAAATGGTAGAATTAAACAAGATAAGTTAATTAAAGATACATTAAAGTTATCAAGTGATGATGAAGTAATTACTTTTTCTACGGTTACTAAAAAGGGAAGAAGTGAAGTACTTAGTATAATCGAGGGATATAATGAAAAATAAAGGGTTTACTTTAGTGGAATTACTAGCTGTTATTGTTATACTTAGTTTAGTTATTATAATAGGTACATTTAGTGTAATGAAAATAAGAAATAATTCTTTAAAAAAAATAGTTGATACCAAGGTTAATGATTTAGAAGCTAGTGCAATAGTATATGGTCAAGAAGAACCTGATATATTAGATAGCAAATGTAATATAGATGGTGTAGAGTATAGTTTTTGTAAAAGAGTGAGTGTTGTAACACTTATTAAAAATGGTTATTATGAAACTAGAGAATTAAATAGTAATAATCAAAAAGATTTAATTAATAATGTAACTAGAAATAGTATGTTATGTGATGAATTATATATATATAGAAAAAATAATAGAGTATATGCTAAGATGATTGATATTAAAAGTAATAATGAAAGTAATGTATGTAATGAAACATTATAGAAAGTGAGGTAAAATATGCAAACAGTATGTTTAGTTGGTAAACCAAATGTAGGTAAAAGTAGTTTATTTAATAGTTTAATTAAAGAAAATAAATCTATTATAATGGATACACCGGGTGTAACTAGAGATAGAATATATGGAAGATGTAATTATCAAGATAAAAGTTTTTATTTAATAGATACAGGTGGTATAACTATTGGAAATGATGATTTTTCAAAAGATATATTAATGCAAGCAACACTAGCAATAGATGAAGCTGATTTAGTGTTATTTGTAGTTGATGGAATTGAAGATATTGATGCTCATGATAGAAGAGTTGCTGAAATACTTCATAAAAGTAATAAAAAAATTATTGTTGTTGTAAATAAAATAGATAATGATAAAAGAAAAGATAATGTTTATGGTTTTTATGAATTAGGCTTTAGTGATATATTATGTGTTAGTGCATCACATAATATTGGCATTGATAATTTATTAAAAACTATTACTAATGATTTACCTGAAGAAGTAGTTGATGAAGATGATAGTCTTAAGTTTTGTATTATTGGTAGACCAAATGTAGGTAAGAGTAGTTTAATTAATGCAATATTAAATGAAGATAGAGCAATAGTAAGTGATATAGCAGGAACAACAAGAGATGCAATAGATACTAAATTTAAATATAATCATGAAGATATAACAGTTATTGATACAGCAGGTATGAGAAAAAAAGGTAAGATTTATGAATCTGTTGAAAAATATAGTTTAATTAGAAGTTTAAAAGCAATAGATAGAAGTGATGTATGTGTTTTAGTAATTGATGCATCTGTTGGAATTATTGAACATGATAAACATATTGCATCATATGCCTTGGATGCTGGTAAAGGTATTGTAATATGTGTTAATAAATGGGATACAATAAATAATCCAGATAAAGATATTAAAACTTGGAAAGAATTAATTAAAAATGAATTTCAATTTATTCCTTATGCACATGTAGTATTTTTAAGTGCAAAGACTAAGAAACGTGTTAGTACTTTGATGCCTGAGGTTATAAATGCTTATAATAATAATAGAAAAGAAGTTAAAACTAGTGTTTTAAATAATATTATTATGGAAGCAGTAAGTATTCATGAACCACCTTCTTATAAGGGAAAAAGACTTAAGATTTATTTTGTAAGTCAAACCGGAAGTTGTCCACCAAAGTTTACTTTTTCAGTAAATAATAAAGGTTTGGTACACTTTAGTTATGAAAGATATTTAGAAAATCAAATTAGAAATAATATTGATTTTGATGGAACACCAATTGTGTTACAATTTAAGAATAAGAGTGAATAAATATATAAGTGTTTTAAAAAGGTCCGACAGTGTCGGATCTTTTTATAGGAGTTATTTTAGGGATTAGATGTTTTTTGTTCTACAAATAGTAATTATTTCATAATATTATTTGGGAGGACAAGCATATGGGCTTAACAGATAAAGAAGTAATTGAATCTAGAAATAAATATGGTACGAATGAAATAACAAAGAGAAAGCAAAATACTTTTATGCATCTATTACTTGAATCACTGGGAGATCCCATTATTAAGATACTTCTTATTGCACTTGCTATCAAGGTAGTTGTTTTATTTAGAAATTTTGATTTTTTTGAAACTATTGGAATACTTATAGCAATATTTTTAGCATCTTTTATATCAAGTATAAGTGAGTATGGAAGCGAAAAAGCTTTTGAAAGGTTACAAAGTGAACAGTTAAATGGAAAAGTAAAGGTTAAAAGAAATGGTGTTGTTAAAGAGATTTTTTCTAAAGATGTAGTTGTTGGTGATGTACTTGTTTTATCAAGTGGAGATAAAGTATGTTGTGATGGATACTTACTTAGTGGCAAAATTAGTGTTGATGAATCATCATTAAATGGCGAAAGCAAGGAAGCTTTAAAGGTTAGTAAAAGTAAAGTATATGGTGGTTCAGTTGTTTATGATGGTGAAGCATTAATGATGGTTGATTGTATTGGTGATAATACTTTAATGGGAAAAATTTCTTATGAATTACAAGAAGTAGTACCAGAAAGTCCATTGAAAATTAAGTTAAGGGGTCTTGCTAAAACTATTAGTAGAATTGGTTATGTCGGAGCACTTTTAGCTAGTATATCATATTTATTTGCAAGTATAGTTATAGAAAATAACTTTGATATTAATTTAATTAAAGCAACAATTAGTGATTTTCCTTTGATGTTTAATCATTTGATGTATGCCCTTACTTTATCTGTTACAATTATTGTTGTTGCTGTACCTGAAGGTTTACCAATGATGATTACTTTAGTTTTATCTAGTAATATGAAAAGGATGTTAAAAGATAATGTGTTAGTTAGAAAACTTGTAGGTATTGAAACTGCAGGTAGCCTAAATGTGTTACTTACTGATAAAACTGGTACATTAACAAAGGGTGCTTTGAAGGTTGTATGTTTTGTTACTCCGGAGTTAAAGATTTATAAAAGTAGTAGTGAGTTAAAGGCTTTAAATAATTATGATATTTACTATACTAGTTTAGCTTTAAATAATCAAAGTGAGTTTAGTGGTGATAATTTAGTTGGTGGAAATTCCACGGATAGAGCTTTAATGGGGTTTATTGGTAGGGGTGTTAAAAAGAATATTGTTTCTAAAGAATTATTTGATAGTAAGAAAAAATATAGTAGTATTACTTTAAGTGATGGAAATATTTTTATAAAAGGTGCTAGTGAAGTAATTATTCATAAGTGTAAAAGTTATTTAGCAAGTGATGGAAGTAAGAAAAGTTTTATAAATCAAAATGGAATAAAGAAGAAAATTTCTTCATTTACTAAGGCAGCTGGTAGAGTAATTGTATTTGCATATGGTAAAAGTATGGATGAATTATGTTTTATTGGTTTTGTTAATATTAAAGATGAACTTAGAAGTGAAGCAAAAGAAGGTATTAGATTAATTAAAGGTGCTGGAATAAAACCAATAATGGTTACGGGGGATGCAAAAGATACAGCGGAAGCTATTGCACGTGAGGTTGGTCTTATTGATATAGATAATTATCTTGTTTTAAGTAGTGATGAACTTGCTAGATTAAGTGATGAAGAAATAAAGAAAAAATATAAAAATATTGCTGTTATTGCTAGAGCTTTACCGAGTGATAAAAGTAGAATGGTAAATATTTTAGAATCAATGGATTTAGTAGTTGGTATGACAGGAGACGGAGTAAATGATGCTCCAGCTTTAAAAAAAGCTAATGTTGGTTTTGCTGTTGGAAGTGGAACTGATGTTGCAAAAGAAGCTGCAGATATAGTAATACTTGATAATAATATTTTATCAATTAGTAAAGCTATTTTGTATGGAAGAACTATTTTTAAAAGTATTAGAAAGTTTATTATTTATCAGTTAACAGTTAATATGTGTGCTTTAGTTTTATCTATAGTTGGTTCATTTATTGGAGTTACAACACCGATTACTATTGTTCAGATGCTTTGGCTTAATATGATTATGGATACTTTTGCAGGAATAGCATTTTCATATGAAGCACCACTACTTGAGTATATGAATGAACCACCGAAGAGGAAAGATAATCCAATTATGAATAAATATATGTATAGTGAAATTATTTGGACTGGAGTATATTGTGCTTTGTTATGTATTGTGTTTTTAAAGGCTCCGATATTTAAATCTTTGATTAGAGTGGGTGATAATGATAAATATTTAATGACAGCATATTTTGCAATGTTTATATTCATGGGTATTTTTAATGCATTTAATGCAAGAACTGTAAGAATTAATACATTTGCTAATTTAGGTAAGAATAAAGCTTTTATTTTGGTATTTGGTTTTATCTTTATTGCTCAGATGTTTATTATTTATAATGGAGGAGACATATTTAGAACTTATGGATTAGAGTTAAATGAACTTATTTTAGTACTTGTTTTAGCTTTGTCTGTATTTCCAGTTGATTGGCTTAGAAAATATATTTTGAAAAAAAGGGGTATTGCTATAAGAGTATAAATTCTTATAGCTTTTTATCTTTAAATGTTTTATAATTTAGGTGGTGGTAAAAATGAAGAAAAAAAAGAAGTATATTATTATTGGGGTTTTAGTATTAATTATTGGTTGCTTGATTGGACTATATATTTTTAATAAAACGGATAATACAAATAATGACAAACAAGTAAAAGTAGTTGTAAAAAAAGATGTAAATGTAGAAGTTATGAGTGAAGTTCTAAGTGCTAAAGATTTTTTTGATGGAGATATTAAGGAGAATGTAAAAATTTTGTATTATCTTGGTGATGAAAAAGTAGATTTTAATGATAATTATAATGCAGTTGGTAAATATAGGGTAGTTATAGATGTTGAAGGAACAAAATATGAGACAACTTTAAATGTAGTAGATACAACAAAACCAGATTTAAAATTAAAAAGTGTTAGTATTGTTGTTGGAGATAAATATGAAATAAATGATTTTGTTGATAGTTGTACTGACAATAGTGGTGATGAGTGTATTTTTTCATATAAAGAAGATAAAGTTTATGATAAAATTGGTACATATAATATTGTAATTATTGCTAAAGATAGTAGTGGAAATGAAGTTGAAGAACAAACTAATTTAGAAATAATGGATAAAAAGGTAAGTAATAATAACAATAATAATTCTAAAAATACAAAAGGTAAGGTTTATTTTGTTAAAACTGATACTGAATCTGAAAAAGAAGAAAAAGATTTAAAATATGGTACTAAGTTAATTTCTTGGCATGTTAAAACTTATAATTTATATAGTGATGGATCTAAAAAAGTAATTGATGAATATACTCATTATGAAGTTGATGGAAAGAATTTTAATGCAAAGACTTCGGATATGTTAGGTGAAGCTATTGAAAACATGAGTATATATAAAAATGAAGTAAGTGATGTAGTAAAATATACCAATGAATTTAGAGCTGAAGCAGGAGTTGATGCTTTAAAACTTGATGAAACTTTAACTAAAGCAGCAATGGTTAGAGCGATTGAAATGGCTTATTCAGATAAATTTTCTCATGAAAGACCTGATGGGAATATGTGTTATTACATAATGCGTGATTTTGGTCAAGATATTTATGGTGTAGGTGAAAATATTGCAAGTAGGCAACGTAATGCTAAAGAAGTTTCATACGCTTGGAAGGGTTCTCAAGGTCATTATGAAAACATGATTTCTTCTTCTTTTACTAGAATTGGTGTTGGTGTAATTAAATTTTATGGCACATATTATTGGGTACAATTATTTCAATATTAGGAGGCAATATGAAAAAAATAGATGTAGAAAATTTGAATAGAAAAAAGACTTATGATTGGTTTAAGTCTTTTAGGGATTCAACATATGGAGTTAATTTAAATATTGATGTAACTGATTTGGTTAAGTTTTCAAAAGAAACTCATACTTCATTTTTTATTAACTTTTTATATGTATTAGTTAAATCCTTGAATAGTATAGATGAGATGAAAATGAGATTTTTGAAAGATGAAGCAGTTATGTATGAGGTATGTAATCCGGGTATAACTGTGTTAACTAAGAATGATACTTTTGAAAATGTTAGGTTTGATTATGTAGATGATTATAAAAAGTTTTATAAGCTTGCCCGTGAAAAAATAGATCAAGCTAAAAATGAAGAGGCATTAACAAATGATTCATATAATTTAACAGATACTTGGAATGAGTATTATATTACTAGTTTACCTTGGATTAGTTTTACTGGAGTTACTCATCCGATTCCAGATGATGTTCATTCTCAAGTTGTACCAAGAATTTGTTTTGGAAAGTATTTTTTAGAAAGTGATAAATACTTGGTACCATTTAATATAACAGTAAGTCATATATTTGTGGATGGATATCATATAAGTAAGTTAATTAATGTTATAAATGATAATTTAAAAGATTTTGTCATTAAAGATAGTATAATTTAATTAATGATACTTGTAAAAATAGTTGTTATTCGATATAATATTGGTGTTCTAAGGAGGTTTTGTCATGGAATTATTTTGTATTAAACCATATGAATTAAGTTATAGCAATGGTTTTTCTTATTATCATGATGGAAGATATATTGATGTTAGTCCACATGTAAGTAAAAATGAAAAAGGTTTTCTATTTTTTGAAAAAGAAGAGGAGTTACTTAATTGGTTTTATTTAAATGATGGTATACCAATTCCTAAGGTATATCGTGTAAAATATTATGAGTCTTTCAAAGGCTTAAATGATGTAATTGAAATAACTGATATTACAAATACAACACATGAAATTTATACTCTATGGAATAAACAGTACAATCTTGAGTATGATTTTAGTTTGAGTGAAGAATTTCAAAAAGATATTTGGAAAGAAAGTCCGATTAGTTTTTTTCATCTTTTACCATATTTTAAAGAATTTAAAAGAAGGGGTATTATATTTAAAAATGATTCGTTAAATAATGAAATTACTTTGATATTTAATGATGAAATCCTTGATGCTCTTTGTGATGAATCAGGAATGACTTTGAAAAGTAATGATGAGATTTTTGATGCTGTTTGTGATATTGAATTTGAATCACAAATGATAAAAGATAAGGAAGTAATATTAAATAGAATAAATCCAAAGTATAAAAGAATTAGTTGGTTTTAATTGATTAACCGGATGCTTTTTGCCAGTTTTTATGAAAAATATCAAAAAAGTCTTGCAAATTGGCTTTTTTTTTTGGTATTATTTAGTAGTCATGGCGAGATAGCTCAGCTGGCTAGAGCATCCGGTTCATACCCGTGCTCCCAGCTAGCTAAAAGCCGATATATGGCGAGATAGTTCAGTTGGCTAGAACGTTCGGTTCATACCCGAAAAGTCGGGGGTTCAAGTCCCTCTCTCGCTACCAAATTGAAGTTTAAGAGTACCAATAATGGTATTCTTTTTTTGTGTTTGTGCCATACTTTTGTGCCATAATGTGCCTTACAAGTTGTTTTTAATATTATTTTGAAGTTGACTGAATACTTTTACACTATCTTTTTTATTTTGTTCTAGTGCGTGAGTATAAATGTCTAGAGTAATATTAATATTAGAATGTCCTAAGCGTTCTTTTATTGTAACGGGGTCAACACCTTGACTATTTAATAATGTAGCACAAGTGTGTCTTAATTCGTGAAAAGTGATTTTTGGTAGATTATATTTTCTTACTATTTTTTGAAGTATTTTATTGCAAGTACAAGGATGTATATGCTCTCCGTACTTATCAGTAAAAACTCTATTTTCTTCTTTCCACTTATTTCCCATATATAATTTATATCCGTCTTGCCATTTTTTATATTCTTCTAATAACTTCATAGTATTATTATCAAGGTTTATAGTCCTAACGGAAAAATCAGTTTTTGCGTTTTCTTCATCAACAACGCCGTCAATGACTTTTAAAGAATTATCTACATAAATTGTTTGATTGATAAAATCAATATCATTCCAACGTAAAGCACATAATTCGCTACGTCTGACGCCACTTACAAGTGTTAATATAATAATTGTCCTATATTTAATGTTTTCATTATTTAAGCAACTAAATAAGTCTTGTACTTGTTCTATATTATAGAAATTTCTTTTTTTCTTTTGTAATTTAGGACGAGTAGCGTCTTCGTTTGGGTTGTATTCAACAAATTGCCACTTTTTAGCTTGTTTAAACATTAAATTAACTAAATCAAAATAGTGTAGCATTGTCTTTGAAGTTAATTCTTTTCCGTTTCGTCCCTTTTTAATTTTATGATACATATTATCTAACATATATGGTGTTATTTTATTAAGCTTATAATTTCCAATATAAGAAACAATAACTTTTATATTTGCTTTATATCCTTTTGTGGTAATTTTACTAACATTAGGAATACAATACTTCTCAATAAAAAGATTACTATATTCAGCAAAGGTCATATCATTTATATTGACTTTTTTTGCTTTATGATAATATTCTTCAATGAGTTTTGCGTACCATATTTCAGCACTTTCAGTATTTCCTGTATGTCTTCTTTTTACGCGTACTCTTTTTCCGTCAGTATTTGTACCAACTTCAATAATAGCTTCGTATATATTTAAACCATTCTTTGTGCCAATTTTTTTATAACCCTTAGATTTTTTCATATTGTTTCTCCTTTCATTAAAAGGGTTATATGCACTCATTTATACATTAAATATTATACCATAAAACCCTTATTTTTCCTAGATAAATACTGACATTTCAGCCTCTTTTTCTTGTAATTTTTCTATCCATTTATTAATTTCATTCAAGTCAAATTTTATACGATTGCCAACCCTAAAATGTGGTATTTTTTTCTCACGTACAAGTTTCCTTATTTGTGGGATTGATGTTTGTAAATAGATTGATAACTCTTTTATATTACATATATTCTTTTGCATATAACATTCTCCTTTTTATGGTGTCATAACAGAAAACTAAATAAAAAACTAAGCATTTCCTCACTTCCTCACATATTATATGTGGGGTTTTGAGGAAGTACTATCTACTAAATACCAATACCAGATATTATTTTCTTTTTTCTTATCAATAATTTTATCTCTTTTTAAGTCATCTTTAGCTCTCTCAAGAGTAGTTTCACTAATTCCCAATAATTCAGCACTAGCAACTATATCTTTGTACTCACTATTTTTATGTTGAGTTAAGTATTCCAAAATGAAGTCTTTAGCTATATCTCGTGGCTTTTTTGTTTCAATAATTGTTTGTTGTTCTTCTTCGTAATTACGTTCTCCTAGCCACTCAATTTTATCATCAACCATTTTAAATGCTAGTGTTTTACCACGTTCTGCTAAATTACTCTTAGTATGAATAAATAACATTTCATCTTTTCCTTTTGCAATAGTAACAATAGAACGTGCAATGCCTCCAAAGTCTATACTTCCTAATAATCTATATATTTGATTTCCACCAGTAAGTCCTTTGTTTCTATGAATAACAAACACAATAGCACAATTATGCTTTTCTGCTAGCTTTCCTATGGGTTTTAAAAGCATTCTAGTCTTTGTAGCACTATTCATATCTACATCTCCTAAAAACGCCGTAATGGGGTCAAATATAACTAATTTAGGCTTTATTACTTCAAATAATTCATCTAACTCCGATATATCCGAAAGCATTATATCATTGCTTTCCTCATGTCCCTCTTTTAAATCTATCATATAAATATTGTTATAATCTGCATGGAAAGAAATCAGCCTTTTTTTAATTGTGTCGCCAGCACCGTCTTCGCCATTTTGTATAATAACGGCTCCTTTAGGAGCATTCACTTCAGAAAGTGGTAATTTTTCTCCTTTAGATACTATGCTTGCTAAAAGTATAGTTTGAAAACTTTTACCACTTCCTGGGTCACCAGCAATAAAAGATATTTTACCCATTGGAAAGTAAGGTTTCCATAACCATTCAACTTCTTTAACTTCTATATCATTGAAGTTAGTTAATTGAAAGCGATTAGTTTTCTCTTTCATTTTGCACCTCCTCAAAGTAATCTAAAATATAATTTTGTCCTTTTTTGGTTATTAACCCAATATAACTAATATTACACGTCAGTTTTTCTAAATCTATAACTGCACTTTTACTATTAACCATATAACCTTTTTCTACTGCATTTCCTGTTGCAATAAACTTTCTATTATATCTTTCAGCCAAATAATTAACACTAAGCCATTCTTTAAAATCTTCCTCTTTTTCAAAGGGTAAGAGAGATTTATTATCTCTATAAAAATTTATAATACTTCTGGGACACTCAGTAATTATTCTTTCATTAGTTTTTAATTCTTGTTGTGATAAGTTATCACTTGAAATATTATTTGCTTCGTTATTTTTTATCTCTTTATCATCCGTATTGATAATAGAGTTCATTTCTTCATTTTTCATAAAATTCTCCTTTTCTTTGTATTTTTAGCTAACTAGTATTGCCTTAAATACAAATTAAGTGTATACTAAAAGTCACAGCAAGTCATTTTATAATTGTGAATTAGCTGTGACATTGGAGGTATTATGAAAGCATATATTAAAATAGATAACAATAATCAAGAAGAACTCGGGAATTTTTTAACCGCTGATAGTGAATGTTTAAGAGCTGAATACTTTTTAAGAGGTAAAACAGTTGATGAAATTTGTTTTGATTTAGATAAAGTATACAAAAAAGGTACAAAAATTAATATTAATGGCAATATAGCAACAGTAACTAGGGATGGTTCAGTTAAATATGAGGAAAGCCCAAAAATGATATATTCCTATGAGCCTTTTGAATATATTATTAATATTATTAAAATTTTTGATGATAAAATTTCAAAATACTTAAATAATGACTTAATAGAGAAAATTATAAATAACAAAAATATTAGTGAAGAAGAAATGTATAAAAAGATTTTTTATTATCTTTGTAGAACAGACTATATAATAATGTTTGATATGATAGATATAGTTGGTAGATATATGACTTATTTTGGCTTTATTAGAAATGTATACAATGATAAAAAACTAACAAATAAGTGCAATGTATTTGAATTGATGTATTCTTTTTATCTTATTTATGAAACCTTTTATTTGTTTCAAAATTTAAACGATATGACAGAAAAGCTTTCACTTTCAATATTTAAATTAAAACATGAGAATTTTTCAGAAAAAGACATTATTGATAAAATAAATTATAATCTTGATTATTTAGAAAATATTGATAGTTTTTCTTATCATTCAAAATTTGATGATAAAAAGCTTTTGTGGAAAACAGATTTATTATTTAATAATTCCTTATCATTAGTTATATACGAATTAAGAATGCAATTATCTAAAAATACTGATTTAACATTTATTATATGCAAAAACCCTATGTGTTTAAAAACCATAGTTGCAACAAATAAAAAACAAAAATATTGTATTGATAACGAAGAGTGTAAAAGGACAAGAAATAATCAAAGAAAGAAGAAATCAAGAGATAATAAAAACGATTAAGCTTAAATCTGCTTAATCATTTTTATTTTGTAAAATTGTGTTCCCTAAAAAATTCCTCAAAAGGTATATTAAGAACTTTACTAATAGACGCTATTACAGTTATTGAAAATGTCTGCTTAACCTTTTCACTTTCTATATTAGCAATTAAAGACTGTGATACATCACACAATTCTGCTAGTCTTTCTTGACTTATACGACCAAACTTATCAGCATATTTTGATTGGTTGTGTATTCTATAATACTTTACGTTCCTAGAAATCATCAAGAAAATTTTATCAAGTTCAGCATTGGTAATCACATAACCACCTCACATATATAATTATTCTATTTATAGTGATAAATTACCATTGATTATATTTATAATAATTATCTAAATATAGTGATATTATGTGAAATTTATGTTATAATTATGTATAGTAATATTGCATTTATTTTCTAAAAGTAAATAATGAAAGGAGTTATAAATATGTCAGTTGTATTTGAAAATGATGATAACGAGGTATGCGTTATTTTATATGAAAATGACTATATCAAAATTATGACTAATAACAATGATAAGGAGTGCCTTGTAATCACTAGAAAAAATAACAAGCTTACTGTTGAAAGTAAAGCAAACAAAAAGATTTCAAAAGAAGAAAGGAGTAAGTAAATAATGGCACTGATTAAATGCCCTAAATGTAATCACGAAATAAGCGATACCTCAAAGA
>CAKOKR010000001.1 GCA_934095965.1 uncultured Bacilli bacterium | reverse complement strand
CCAGTTACGCTTCCTTTGTCTTTTCCAAATGTTGTTTGATCTGCTTCTAGGTTTATATCATCACCTGTTGCAAATGTGAGTACATCTGTTGTATATGTTGTAACATTAACATCTGCGTTAGATGCAGAGCCATATTGGTTTTGAAAATACGCGTATGTTACTCCGACTACTAGCAATGCTAGTGTTATTAGTGCTATTGCACTAAATAATTTTACCTTTTTCTTTTCCATTTAAAAAGACTTCCTTCCTATTCCGAAGCCTCTATTCCGAAGCCTCTATTCCGAAGCCTCTATTCCGAAGCCTCTATTCCGAAGCCTCTATTCCGAAGCCTCTATTCTATTAAAATTTTATCATTTATTTTTTTACTTTGCAATAGTTTTTTGTTAATTTTCAATTTTTTTCGAAAGTTATTCCGACTTTAATGCAGTTATTGGAATAATATATATTCCAGTTTCTTTATCTTTAACGATATTTTCATTATACCCACATATTACACACATAAATTTTGGCTTTTTAGTTACATTGTTTTGAAATTTCAAAAGTGACTCACAAGCTTCTTTATACTGATTAAATTCTAATTTAATTTCTACTGCAGCATATTCACCATTTTCAAATTCAAGAATTGAATCTACCTCTAAACCATTGACATTGTCTCTAAAGTGATATAGATTTCCACCTAAGTAATCCATATATATTTTTAAGTCTCTTTCAACTAGAGCTTCAAACAAAAAACCAAAAGTTTTTAAATCATCAATTAATTTACTTGAATTCATGTTTAATAATGCTGCCGCTAATGATGGATCAGCAAAATGTCTTTTGACATTTTTACCAACTCCTTCTGGCGAACGATAATTAGAACTATAACTTAGTTGATTACTAAGAAGATTTAATTTTTCTAAAATTTCTATATAATCACTTACTGTCCTTTTATCAATATTTAAATCATCATTATCACTTATATCTTTAATTAACTTGTTGTTGCTAACAACAGTAGATTCATTTCTTGCAAGTGACTTTAATAATTTTTGCATCTTAATGATATCAACATTTTTAGATTCATATATGTCTTTTTCCAACATAGAATTTATATAATATTTTGGCATCAATCCATATTTATCTTTAGCTACATTTATATTAGCAGGCCAACCTCCACGTATTATTAAATTAGCTAATTCTTCTAGACTAACCTTTTTTACAGTTTTCACAATTTCTTTACCTTCATACATATCCATTATGGAAATATCCCCACTAGAATCATTTGATTCAAATAAACTCATTGTGTTCATTTTCAATCTTGATATTCTACCAGCACCAGAGTGAAATATTTTATTTTCATCTATTATTGATGTAGAACAAGATAAAATATAATTTCCTTTTGTTTCCAACACATCACATTTTCTTCTTATTTTATCCTAAATAACTGGCTCTCTTGTCCATTCATCAATTAACTCAGGTTTTGGTTCATTTAACACCAATTCAGGATATAATATAAATCTATTTCTTGTTTATTCATCATCCATATCAATAGTTGATGATGCATGATTAAGAGAAATAAATGTTTTTCCACACCATTTTGGACCTTCAATCGAAATAGCACCTGAGGCTTATAACAAATCTTCTAACTTTTTATCAATAAGTCTAGGCATATAGTTATTAGGTTTTAAAATCATAGTCCTTCTATAGTTAATTATGCACTAAACGAATAACTAAGCCAATGTCAATGTACCATTTTTAAGCTTTTCAATGTACCATTTTTAAGAAATTAATATCTAATTAATTTAAATACCTTATATCAATATCTACATCTGCATCTATTCCCTCTACTTGTCCATTACTACATATTTGCCAATATTCATAATCATTTTTATATGTTGTATTCTTTACATAATGTGCAAGCCATACTGGATATTCTATATCCATCCACATATTTTCTAAATATGTTTTACTACTATAAAGAAGAGTTTTATAACCCGCATCATTTATTACTTTTAAAAATTCATTTGCCATGTTAGTTAAACCAAAGAAACTTAAATTAAATTCATTAAAACTATTCCAATTTTCCCAATCTAGTGCTACCCCAAGTTCAACATTATAGTCTTTAATTTGTTCAAGAACCCATTTTGCATCACTTATTGCTCTTTCTTTGCTATTTGCATATGAATAAAAATAAACCCCTACTGGAATATTTAAATTATTAGCATTAGTAATATTTTGAATAAACTTTGTGTCTATAAAGTTTTCTCCATTTATACCAGTTGATGAACCAACCCTTATAATTATGAATTCTACTCCAGCTTCTTTTAATTTATTAAAATCTATATCTTTTTGCCATTTTGATACATCAATACCTATCATAGTTTTATCTGTTTTATAGTCCTTTACAACATCACTAAATAATGTTTTTTTTATGTTTTGTTCATTATTACTTTTTCTTTGTTCATTTACATTTAAAGTAAATTTCTTTTCTAATTTATTACCTGATGAATCTATTGCTTTAAAAACTAAATCATATGAACCAACTTCATCTAAGTTATAAGACCCTTCTATTTCACATATTGGATTTTCATCATAATTATCTCCGCATAGTATTTTGCTTTTTAAATTATCTATACTTCCTACCGTTACATTATAACTTTTACCAAGCCATACTAATGGTGCTTCTCTATCTTTTACTTCAAGCTCATAACTTTGCTTTAATTTAATACCATCATCATTAATATATACATAACTTATTTTCTTCTTACCTAATGTATCTGTATTAATGGTATAATCATCTATGATTTTACCATTAATACTTTCTATAAATGATGATACTTTTACATTTGATGCAAAATCTGCTATTAATTCATCTTTATATGTAATACTAATTTTAGCTGTTTTTATTCTATATATGTTATATATTAAAATTATTAATATTACACTTACTATTATAGATATTATTATAATTATTTTTTTCTTCATACTTTATTCACCTATAGGTAGAATAACAAATATATTTTAAAATTTCAAGGTTTTATTAAAATATGTATAAATTTTATTTATAGATGGTGTTATTGTCATATGAAACTTATCAAAAGTATCATTATTTTTGATAAGTTTCATAAGTCTATATAAACTTTTATTTATTTCATCATCTGTTATATTTATTATATTGTTGTTGTTTTTTACAAATAAGTCTAGTGTGTGTAAACCATTAATATTATTTATAAAGCTATAACTTCTTTCTATATCTATATATGAATAATATTCTTTATTACTTGATGAATTAATACTATCTATTTTAAATATTAATTCATTAGTGGCATCATATATAAATGATGTATCACTAAGTATTAAGTTATAAGCATGATGATTATTATTTAGTTTATTAATTAATATTGCATTATTTATATTAAAGGCATTTAATATGTATGATAATAAGTCACTGATTGCAAGACAGGTACCTTGGCCATTAATTATATTTAAGGCATAGGTATTATTTTCTATATCAGTGTTTTCTCCGTAGGAAAAATTATGATCAAAAGAAAAATAACCATTCCATAAAAGATATGAATAAAGCATGCATATATCAAGTGTATTAGTTATATGCATAGACTTACATAAATTAATAAAGGAATTAATGATATAATAGAAATCCTCTATTATTTCATTATCTATGATTTTTTCAAAACCATATCTATATGAAATAATAGTATTACTCATTGATTCAATGTTACTTTCTCTTTGTATTAGATATGTAATTATTTCTTTGATATCTTTTAATTTAAAGTTACTACATTTATAACACATATCTTTATATCTTACATATTCATCATAATTATTCATATATTTCACCGTCGAGATATTATTTTAAACTATAATGAAGTTTATTGCAATACATTTTTATTCCAAAAAAAAGATATAAGTTAACTTATATCCATCTTGATATATATATTACTCTGGTTGTATATTCTTCATAGTTATCAAATATCTTTAAAATAGATTTTATTACTTCTTTTAAAATATCTTTAGCATCTTTCTTTACCTTGATTTCTAGAATTTGTTTTTGCATTTCTTTTCTAAATAGATAATCATCTATATATTTTTTAACTACCTTATCTAGACGTATTACACTTTCTACATCTTCAGGATTATCTAGATCAATTCTAAATATATATTCTTGATATAGTTTTATTAATTTAGTGCTAATTACATCTTCTTCATAAGGACGGAATTCTATTATTTTATAAAAATTGGGACATAATGCAATTATTTGTTTATTCTTATCCATTCTATCACCTTCATATGTTAACTTAAGTTTACTACAAATAATTGGGTTTGTAAATATATAATTTATAAAATGTAGAATATTCCTATTTTTTTATTCTACAAGCGTATAATTTTTTATTTTTTTTCATATACTTTAATTGACAAATAGTACAAATTATGTTATTATTTGGTCATGGAAGCAGAACGCTTCGGGGTACGAAGTATTTCGTACGGTTAAGGATGATGTATTTCATCCTTTTCTTATGGATATATTTTTATACCCTTATTTTTATATTCTGGATAACAATCTATCTTTTTTTCAATAGCAATAAACGACGGATGAACTTTTTTTAGTTTTATTGTTGAATATATTGGATAAGAAAATAAATCTGCTATTTCTAGTCCAGAATATGTTGATGAATAACCCCCATACCATTTTGGGTTAAAATATACTCCTATAATTTTTTGCTTTAATTCTATACATCCTATATGTTGTGTCCCTTTTTTATATATAATATTATAAATATGATTTAGGAGTTGTTTATCCTCATTTTTTCCCCTTGATTCAAACATTATTACACCCCTTTTTTTATTTTTAGTAGCATAAATGTAACGTTCTAATAATAAGTCAAAAGCCTTTTCATAAATTGGAATTTGTTCTTTTTTAATAAGATACTTTTCCAAATCTATTGTAATTGAGATAATTTTACATTCTACTTCCTTTAAAACATTGCTTAAATCTTTTATAAATTCAGTATAGTTTATTACTTTATCATTGAATGCTCCCATATGATTTCTAATTTCTCTGGAATGCAAGCAAACGTATTTTGTTTCATTATGTTTTGAATCCAGATAATAACCATTTTCCCAATGTTTTTCTTTAAGTTTTCTTATATTATTTCTCATTTTTGAATAACCGCTTTTTTCAAATATCACTCCAGTTATCGTAAAAAATTTTTCATCATTTGAAATTTCTTCCTTATTCATTCTTTTTTTAAACAAATCGTTAATTTTTCCTGGATTACCATTTTCATCAATAAACATCACGTAATCGATATCCGGTTCCCAAAAATTAATTTTTTGTGGATAATCGTACCATTCTTTCATTTTTCTCTCCTTTTCAATTTTTTCTAAGTATTCTTAAAATCAATTATTTTTTTTACAACACTTAGATTTTTTTCACATAACATCTTAACCATTCTATTTTTTAAGGCATATTTATAATACCACATTTTCTCCATTTAGTAAACCAGCATTTGTTTTTATAATTTTTTTTTAATTGTTAATTACAAAATATTTCTTTAACAACTATAATCACATTTGTAAATACCTAAATTAAATGATATAATAGAATTATCATGGAGGCAGTATGAAGAAAAAGAAAAGATTGAAAAAACAAGTTTACTATGTATTAATTTTAATAGTATTTTTAGTAGTTGGTGGTATTTATGCAAATAAGAAATATAAAGAATATCAATATAAAAAGACATATGAGTATAAACTCATGGACAAAGGATATACTAGAGATGAAACAGAAGATATACTTAAAATATTTAAAGAAGATGATTATGAGTTTTTCTTAGAAAATGAAGTAAATAAAAAATATATTGAATTAACTAAAGAAAAGTATTTTTTAACAAAGAATTTTTATAAGTATATTGAGTATATGAAAAAGAATAAAAAGTTGGATTTAAGTACTGTAGTTAGAAATATTAATATTCATTTAGATAGTAGATTTTATTCAACTAATTATGAAACTGATATAAGTAAAGATACATCAATCATCGTTAATAAATATTATTTATTAAGTAAAGATTATAATCCGGATGATTTGGTAACAATATCAAATAAGTATGCTTGGGGAGAAAATGGAAGTCAAAAAACTAGAAAAGTTACATATGATGCATTTTTAGAAATGTGGGAAGAAGCTAAGAATAATGGATATTATTTAATGGTTAGTTCTTCTTATAGAACTTATGAAGAACAAGAAATAGTATATAATAATTATAAGCAAAAACGTGGAGAAAAATATGCTGATAGTATTGCAGCAAGACCTGGTGCTAGTGAACATCAAACTGGATTATCTTTAGATATATTTAGTAAAGATAATAGTAATAAAAACACTTTTAAAGATACTGAAGTATTTAAATGGCTTAAAGATAACTCTTATAAATTTGGTTTTATTTTAAGATATCCAGAAGATAAAGTTAATGTCACTGGTTATGGTTATGAATCTTGGCATTATAGATATGTTGGGAAGAAAATAGCTAAATACATATATGAAAATAATATTACTTTTGAAGAATATTATGCATATTTCATTGAAAAATGAGACTTTGAAGGTCTCATTTTAATTTTATGCGTGTTAAGTGTTGTTCATCAAAATCTATTTTTTTAGGATTAAGTGATAGTTCCATGTTTGGTATATCTTCGATTACTTTTTTAGTGTATCTATCTACATTTAAAATTTCAAAATCAATTAAACGTTTTATCATATCTTCATATATTTCACTTATTCTTAGTTTTCCATTAAATCTATTATACATAGTTGCAAAATCTGCGAGAGTTTTTGTACCATTCATTGTTAGAAAATATAAAATACTTTGATAATCTAGACCATTTAATTTATATGGTGTATTACTTGCAATATTTTCCATGATATGTTCTTTTTCTAATTCTATTTTTAGAGTATCAAGCATCATTTCTAAGAATTTAGTTAAGTCGCATCTTTCTTTTGCTTCTTTGATTATTTTATCATATTTAGAACCTTTAAAACTGATACCACGATTAAATATTATATATGGATATGCTTCTTTTTTTAGTAAATACCACATTGCTAAAGTTCTACTTGTTCTGCCATTTACATCAAAATATGGATGGATATATACAAAATAAAAATGCATTATCTGAGATTTAATATATTCATTTATTTTAGAATCGTTTGTTGTTTCATTTACATATGTAAAATATTTATTTATTAAATTTTCTATGTTAGTTGCTTTAACTCCTTGTTCTAGGTCCATATCTAATCTTCCATTATTTAATATGTATACTGCTTTTTCTCTATATAACGGTCCCATGTTTTGAAGGTCATATTCATCAAGTATACCATCACTTAAAATATTATATAAATCATGAAGATGTTCTTCATCCATTTTTCTATGATGTAATATATAATAATAACCATGGTATAAATTTAATATTCTTTGTTTTATTTCAGTATCTTTTATTTTTTCTGTTTTCTTAGTTATTACTTTTTCTATTAATTCTAAATCATCAGTATAACCTTCGACTTGATTGTTAGCTTTTAATTCATGAGAATACATCATTTTCTTAGCAAATGCCAAAGAGTCCATATTTTTATCCCATTCTAAGAATTCAACAAGATCATTTTTACTATTTATAAGTGGTTCTTCCCTGTAGTAAAATCTTGGCCCATTTTCTTTTGGTAATTCTAAGTATATTCTTTTTTGCATAATGATGCCCCCTTAAAAAACAATATTGCTATTATATAGCAATATTATATATTTTTCAAGTTAAAACATCTTTTCCACATTATTTGGTACTTTATCACTTACTATTTTGTTTATTATTTTGTTCTTTTGTTCATCACTTACCTTTTTACCTGTTGCTTTACTTAAAGTATCTATTACTTCACGAAGAGTTTTTTCATCTTTCATATTTCCTTCTTGAAGTTTTTTGGCAAGTGATAAAATAGTATCTTTGTTAACATTGGTTTTCTTTTCTACCTTTTTAAAAAAATCATCACCAAATTTCATGAGTTCCTCCCTTTTAAAATATTATATGCAAATAATTATAAAACGTAAAAAGCAATAAGAATTTTTAAAACTTATTGCTTATAATATTAACCTTCGGATAACGTATCATCATCTGTTTTAGGTATCTTTATTAAATCTGCTATACCTCCGGCACTCATTGTAGACATTATACCAAGTAATATAGAGTTTAGCATATTATCATCTATTTTTAAAAAGTAACATACTATACCACTTACTATACCTATTATTATATTTTGTATTGGAATATATTTATTTGGTAATTTTTCAATAAATATTTTTGTAATAGCACCGAATGTATATGCTACTAACATTATTACTACTGATAACGTTATAGTCACTTTATCACCCCCTTTAGGTTAATAGTTATTTATACTATATTTTATGAGCTAGTCCTATAGTTGTAAATTACTATTGCCCTAGGAATGATTATTTTTCATTTTAATTTGATCATATTTTTTTAATACTTCTATAATTGCTTTAGCATTTTGTTCACATCTTTGTTGTCCAACTTTGGTATATCCAAAGTCTTTTTTCAAATTATAATCTTCATAATATTCAATTAAATCTTCTTCTAGTCTATTAAATAATATTATTTCTCCATAATAAGATTTACTGTCATTTACATATTCATCCGTTGGTCTTTCAACGTTATAAATATTCAAATAAATTATGTCATCTAAGTTATCCCCTTTTTCAAATAGCAATGTGAAGTAATAAACATATAAAAAGTTATATTCATCTGGATAATATACATAATGTTTTTTTCTTTCAACTAGTTCTTCATAAGTTTCTTGCCCCATTCTTGGTAGATATCTTTCAATATAGTGTATTGTTCTTACTTTTATGTATGGTAATTTGTTTATCTCTTCGGTTGTAGTTGGTAACTTTTTACTTAATTTAGCTCTGAAATAAAAATCTCTTTCTTCTTCAGGGCTTTCTTTGCAACATATTAATACTAAATACTTGTTTTTATATTTTCCTTTTTTTATTTTTATTGCTATTGCTTCGCCATTTTTTAAATCTTTTAATCTTCTTTTCATCATACCATCACCATAATATATTTCTTTTATCTAAATAAACTAACATTCTTTCAAAGACGAAAAGTAGTCCTACAAAAATATATCCATAAATCCGTGCTGCATCCAGTGAATACACAAATACCACTAAAATATCACTAATTAATGCTATTGTAGTAATTATTACTGCAAAACCTACTAATAATATTAATTTTGTTATATTGTATATTTTTAAGATTATCTTATCTTTTTTTGTTTTACATTTTGAAATACGACTTACTTCATTTTCTTCTTTAAAAACTTTATTGGGAATGAAATATAAAGGATAAAACATCATAAGTAATATAAAAGCAAATATTTTATATATTTTATCTAATGCTGCTTGATTAAAATAATTATATAAATCTAACAGTAAAACAATGATAATTAATATACAAGTAAATATTATAGTCGCTTTATACATCACTACATATTTATTTGTATTATCTTTCATCTTTTTATCAAAGTATTTTTTAAATTCTTTATTCATAAATCCTCTTTTCTTAATTTTATTATAACAAAAAATAGGAACTTTGAATAGTTCCTATTGATTATTTTGAGAATCATGATTCGTTCTATTTATTTTTTATGTTTCTGCAGTAAGTCATATTTTTTTAATACTTCTATAATTGCTTTAGCATTTTGTTCACATCTTTGTTGTCCTTCTTTAGTGTACCTATGAGCTTTCTTTAAGTTATAATTTTCATAATATTCAATTAAATCTTTTTCTAGTCTATTAAATAATATTATTTCTCTATAATGGGATTTACTGTCATTTACATATTCATCCGTTGGTCTTTCAACATTATAAATATTCAAATAAATTATGTCATCTAAGTTATCCCCTTTTTCAAATAGCAATGTGAAGTAATAAACATATAAGTAATTATATTCATCTGGATAATATACATAATGTTTTTTTCTTTCAACTAGTTCTTCATAAGTTTCCCGTCCCATTCTTGGTAGATATCTTTCAATATAATGCATTGCTCTTACTTTTATGTATGGTAATTTGTTTATTTCTTCAGTTGTAGTTGGTAACTTTTTACTTAATTTAGCTCTGAAATAAAAATCTCTTTCTTCTTCAGGACTTTCTTTGCAACATATTAATATTAAATACTTATTTTTATATTTTCCTTTCTTTATTTTTATTGCTATTGCTTCGCCATTTTTTAAATCTTTTATCTTTCCCATATATTATCTCCTAAACATTCTCTTGGTGCCACTAGTGTCTCGTCACTGAAAATTCCTGCTTCTCTATATAAATATTCTGAATACCTTGGTGTACCTTTTCTTATTCCGTTTCTTTTATTACATCCTTCTATTCCTGAGTTTAAAGTTCTAAATATTTCAATATAATGTTGTTCTTTATCTCTTGATTCTTCATATGTTAGATTACCTTCTAACAATCTCATCTCATATTTTTGCCTATGTACATTTTTTTGATGTTCTTTTTTTCTTCTCTCCAAATTATTAGTTCTTCCTACATATACAGCTGTATCTGTTTTTGTATCGTACAGAGCATAAACTGCACAGTTTTGCACTTTGTCGTCGTCATCATCATCTTTTTTGTTTTTTCTTCCACCATTTGATGTTGTAACCATTGAAATACTTTTTATTGCTTCTTTAACTGTCATTCCTGAAGCTAAACTAATTGCTACAATTAACGTTGCTTTTATTAATTCTTCTCCGCTTGCAGAGGCTATTGCAGCTCCAATTCCTATAGCTAGTTTTCCTGATTTATCAGCATATTTAACCGGATTATTTAATACATATGTGTATAAATTATAACCATTCATTCTACATTCTGCATTAATAATTCCATCTGCATTAATAAATCTTCCCCATTTTGGATTATAATATCTTGAATTTAGATAATATAATTTTGTATCTGAATCATAATAATATGAACGATATCTAAACGGGTTTTTTAATGCTATGTGATTTTCTTCAGTAATGTCTAATCCATTGCTATCTTTAATACTTATGATATTACCCCATGAATCATAAGTGTAACTAGCTACTAGATTATTTTCTGCATCAATGATTCCTACGATATCCCCTTGAAGGTTTTTAAGATAATAATATGTTGTACCATTATGTTCTAAACCAATTAATTTACTATTACTATCTCGTAAATAGTATATCACATCATTACCTGTTTTTTCAAATAAAATATTTGAATTTTCTAACATATAGTTAGTTGTTATATCATTTACTTTTTTACTTACTCTGATACCATCTTTATTATATGTATATGTTATATTATTAAATGATTTTAATTCTTTTCCATTTTGCCATGTTAATACATTATCTTTGATAGTTAATGGATTACCTATTTCATCATATGTAATATCATCATTATTATACTTAGTTAATTGATCAGTCCATGATTGATTATTATATTCATATGTATCTTTAGTTAATAAGTTACCTGTTTTTAATTCATATGTTTCTTTAGTTAATATATTACCTTCATTATCATAGTTATATTTTATTGTTATATTTTTATTATAATCATCTTCTTTGATTAATTCATTAAATAAATTATAATAGTATCTATTTTGAGATTATAAAAAACAACTATTTTTGAAATTATAGTTGTTTACTTTTTTCCTTATTTTTAATATATTTATTTAAACCACGGAATCCTTTATTCTTATAATCAAATGAAGTTAATATGGTATCATCTTTTATACCTTTTTTATCAAGATAAGTTTTTAACATATCCATAGTTACTTCATTATAATATACTTCACAAGATATTCTACCTAAGAATTCTTTACTAAAAGTATTTTGAAGATTACCAGTATTTTTAATAAAACCAATTTTAGTATTTAACATTGCATTTGATGTCATAAATATATATGTGTGTTTAAAATCTATTTTTTCTCCTTTTGAATTAGTTATGTAGCCTTCATCTAAAATTTGTAAAAATAAATTAATTACTGATGGATGAGCTTTTTCTAATTCATCTAATAAAATAATTGAACATGGATGCATCTTTATTCTATCAAAGATATTATCATCATCATAACCTACATAACCTGCGGATGCTCCGATTAATCTACTTATGGAAATATTTTCACTATATTCACTTAGATCTAATCTTACTAAAGGAATTTTTAAATATTTACTCACCTTTTTAACTGTTTCTGTTTTACCTACTCCGGTTGGTCCACTTAAAAGAATTGATACTGGTAAGTCTTCATCTTTATTTTTTAGAGCTTTAACTATTTTTGTTATTTGTTTATCTTGACCAATTATTTCATTATGTAAATACTCTTCTAAATCATTCCAATTGATTGATAAACTTGGTATATTTTCTTTTCTAAGTAATACTTTTCTTATATCTTTACTAGTTATAGTATTTGGTTTATTTTTATATCCATCAATTTCTTTTTCAAGTTCTATTTCTTTACTTCTGTATGTTAATGCTTCTTTAAAATTATTTTTCTTAACCATTTCTTCTTTTTTAGTTTTTAAATTTAATAATTTTTCTTTTAAGTTCTTTATTATTTTTTCTTTACCAAATTCTACTTCTTTCATTGCACAAATACTATCAAGTAAATCAATTGATTTATCTGGATTAAATCTATCTAAGATATATTTATCTGTTAAGTCCACGATTTCTTTAATGTTTTCTTTAGTTATTTTAATATTGTAATGATGTTCAAAAGATGGTCTTATTTTTGATAAAATTTCTTCAGTTTCATCTTTTTGTGGTTCATTTATTTTTATTAGTTCAAATCTTCTTCTTAAAGCTTTATCTTTAGATATAAATTTGTTATATTCACTAGTGGTGGTTGCTCCGATGATTTTAATTTTGCCACGTGCTAAGTATGGTTTTAATATGTCTGATGCATTTATTGCACCTTCTGCTCCACCTGCATTTGATATTGTATGAATTTCATCAATAAATAAAATTATTTCTGGATTATCTTCAAGTTCTTTGATTACTTTATTTAGTTTTTCTTCGAATTCACCACGATATTTTGTACCTGCTACTAAACTAGACATTTCAAGAGTTACTATCCTTTTATTTTTTAATTTTTCTGGAACACTATCACTATTTATTCTTCTTGCAAGTTCTTCAACAATAGCACTTTTACCAACACCAGCGTCTCCAATTAATAATGGATTATTTTTATTTTTTCTTAAAAGTGTTTCTATTATTTCATTTAATTCTTTTTCACGACCTATTACTAAGTCATCGTTTACTTCACTGTTTAAATCTTTTCCTATTTTATATATCTCTAGATTCTTCTTTGTTTTTTTTGATTTATTTTTTAGTTCATCATATAGTGAATCTAAATCAAGATGCATACCAAGCATAATTCTTATTGCTATACCTTCGCCTTCTTCAAGAAGAGATAATAATAAATCACTTGCTGTTACTTTGTTTTTCTTAGCTAAATCTTGTGCATTTTTTATTACTCTTTTTAATAAAGGTGTATAAATAATTACACTTGGGTTATTTTTTGTTTTACCAACAATTTCATTTAATTCACTTAAAAAATCATCATATGTTAAACCATATTTAGCCATTAATTTATTTATTGTTTGGCTTACTTTAAGCATACTTAATAGTAAATGTTCTGTACCTACATAGGCATGATTTAATTCTAACATGATGATTTCTGCATTTTTAAATATTTTTGTTACTTCGAAACTATAATTGTTATACATAGAATCCTCCTTTTTAATTCTATGTATGTTATGGAAAAATTTGCTTATATTTATGCAAGATTATGTGATTCATCAATTATTTTAATATCACTTGGATATTTTTTAAATATGATATATGCTTCCTTTATTTTTTTATTGTTAAGTAATCTAAGTGCATAATCTAAATCACTTGCAAGCATATCATTATTAATTGTAAATTCAAAATTATTAATATGATTATCTATATTAAAGGATACTTTGATATGCATATGCTTAATGTTATATTTTTTACTTATGATTCTATTTTCTAATTCCTTCTTATCAATTATTTTATTTAATGTATAACTTATGTAGGCATCACTTGATAAAATTTTAACACAAGTATCTTCATAATAAAAGTCATTATCTTCATTTGTTTTTTCTTCATATAATCTTAGTTCATTAGTTGTAAAAATAATACTTTGACTCTTTTTTTTAGAACTTATTTCAATTGAATCTTTTTCTAATGATTCCATATTGGGATTAAAATATACACGAGTTGTTAAATCATTCATTAATTTATCAATAAATATTTTTGAATCTTTATCAATATCCAGATTAAGTCCGATTAGTTTAAGATATTTTTCTGGTGTAAGATTATATTTTTCTAAAGATGTAGTTAATGATATTTTTTCAGAATCACAAATATGATTAATTCTAGTTATAATTGTTTTTACTTTTTTGTTATTTTCCATTGTCATCAACCACGATAGTACTTTCATTATTGTACTCATTATAATAATTGGATATTATATTATATACTGCACTATCTACGATTTCATTATGTTTCCATATTTGTAGCGAAAAATTATTGTTGTTACAATATGCACGTATATATTCATTTTTCTCTAATTTATATTGTAAAACCAAATTTAAGTTATCAAACCATTTTAACCAATTTTGCATATTCTTTACTCTATCTATATTTTCATCATTTTCAATTATATAATTGATTTTTTCTTTTAATTCTTCGATTGTTTTAGGATATGTTTTATATTCTTTCATTTTTAGCTCCTTTTTAATTATACGTTGTTATTGGACAAAATTTATATTTACTATAATTTTTTTGATTATTTTTCACATCTGGAAATATTAAATGATGATAATCAATAAATAAAACATTAAAAACATTTAAATTTCTTATTCCAATAAGACGTATTCCACCAGATTGACCAAGTTGCCATATATAATAATCGTTTATATTCTGATTAAACCACATTTCAAATTCACTATCATTTTTGAAATTTTTAAAGTCCATTACTATTTTTTTTATTACTTCTTTTACTACTTGGTATTCTTTCGTATTACTCATGATAGCATGACCATGTGACTTTTTTTGTAAGTCACTAAATGTATTTTCGCAGAAAAATGGAACTTCTTTTTCAAAAATCATTTTAAGGTTTTTAAAAAATTCTTTTTCTCCGCTTAGGTAATTTGTATAATCATATTTTTTTATATTTGTGCATCTGAAACAAAATGGAAATTTAGAAAAGTTTACTATTACTTTGTTATCATTCATGTAATAGTTCTTTGAAAGTCAAATATATATCTTCATCTTGTAATTTACTATTTGAAATATCTGTTTCAGCAATACCATTTCTAGCATTTTTCCATGGTAATTGTATGTGGCTTTCATATTCAAGTTCATCTGCATTCATTTTTCCGTACTTTTCCATTGTTATATTTAATGCATTCATTATTTTTTCATCAAACTTAAAAGTTGTGGTATTTTCCATATATAATAAATTTACTCCATTGTTTTTAAAAATATTATAAATTGTTGGATCAACTGGTCCGTGTACCCAAGCTTCAAAGTTATTGACAAACAAAAAATTTTCTAAATTATTTACATCATTATTGTTTTGTGCCAAATAAAAACCATAACTAAAATAAAGTAACTTTTGAAGTTTCTTATGCGTCATAGGCATATTATGTAAAAACCATTCCACTATATTTTTAACGTTTGTTGCATAATTCATAAACACCACTACTCCTTTGTTAGACATATTGTAACACAAATTAAATAAAATTTAAAGCTTTTATCATTTTTTTATTATTATATGAAATTTTAATAAAACATTGCATAAAAAAAGAGTTCAACTTAATGAACCCTTAGATGTAAGTTACTACTGTAAATAGAACAAGTAGTATTACTAACATACCTACTGCAAATAACCAGATATATTTAACCCAGTCTTTATATTCTATCTTCATCATTGATAAACCAACGATAAGAATTGCACTTGTTGGCATGAATACTTGAACAAGACCGTACATTGAAGTAAATATAGTGTGAATTATTTCAACATTACCAGAGAAAGCTTGAGTAAAGAAGCTTCCACAAGTGTAAGCAACATAACCTAAGTCAGTTTGGAATAATGATGTAATAAATGCAACTATTGAAGTTAAATATGGATTAAATCCTTTTGTTAAATTTATTAACCAATTACAGATTGATAATGGTGCTAAACATAAATTAGCAATACCAAATAACATACCTGCAGCTAATAAAAGAAGCATTGGTTTAAACATATTCTTTGTTCCTTCATAGAAACTTTCAATGTATTCATTACTCTTCATCTTATATAAGAATGCAATTACTACACTAGCAATTATCAATAACATACTTATACTAAATGTGTATTTGAATGAACCTAGAGCATTAGCATTATTACCTAAGATGTAACTGAATATAGTGAAATCTTCACCAGCTTCAAGACCAATTAGCCATTCATGGAATTTATCAAACACTTCAATTTCGAAATATCCGTTCCAGTTGATGTATCCTAAAACAACAATAATAACTGTTATAGCTAATACAACGATTGCAGGTACCATTGATGTTTTTTCTTTTCCACTAAGTTTTTCAACTTTAAATGGATCATCTAATACGTTGTTTGCTTTAGCATTTTTCTTCATATCTTTGCTTATCTTACGAACACGCATTGCAATGAAGAAATCATATAAAACAATACTAACTGCAGCAATAATATAACGATAATTAATAGCATATGTAGTTTCTTGACCCATATATTTATTAAAAATTGTTAAACTATCAGTACCATAAGTACATCCTAGAATACCTACTAACACAGAACCAAATGTAATTGCAAATGATGTTAATTTATCCATACCCATTTTGTTTAGAACACTAATCATAAATGGAAGGAATAAAATCATTACAAAACTTTGAGTAAATAGTGTTGTTAGTAAGAATAATACTACTGAAGTTACAACTGATGTAACGATTGGATGATTACTACATTTATCAGCTAGTTTTTCAACAAGTTTTTGGTATCCACTTACTTTAGATAATACTCCATAGAATCCAGCAACAACTACTAGGAAAATAACTTTATCCATTATGCTTTGTAGTGCATAATATAATACAAATCCCATGTCTGCTAAACCTATACGAGAAAAATCTTGAACTGAGAAATCAGTACCTTGGAATACTCCACTTGGATATAGCCATGATAAGATTATTGCAGATGATACTAAAACTAAAATACTTTTAGCTAAGTAATGATCTTTGCCAGTGAATACTAACATCATACTTCCAATTGTGTATAATAATATACCAATAAATTTTAATACCATGTCTGCAGTTTCTCCATCTACGAAAGCTGCTACTATAAATAGTATAAGTGCAACAATATCCATAAATGCAGCGATACATCTTAACACACCATGTTTTTCAAATATCTTTTTCATTCTCTACCTCCTTATCAAAATTATAACACCCAAACCAAAGAAAAAAAAGGTTTTTTGCACCTTTTTAGTAATTTATTTAAATAATTTAAGTATTTGAGGAATACTTTTGTCATTTTCTATATCTTCAGCAAAGTTATATAGGATTCTTCGGTTGTATTCTTTAGTAAAATAATTAGCTAATTTTTTAATCATTATATAAATTGATTTATTAAAATCATCTAAATCTAGTTCATCCATTAAAAGAAGTGCTGCTCTGATAGTTGATAATAAATATATTACTGTAGCAAAAACTTCATCATTTTCTTCAATGTATTCAATGTTTAATGTTGCAAGCAAATTAAGTCTTACATTTATATTTGTCATTAATCTTTCTTCAATATATGATGTTACAAATTTTTTACTTAATTCATTTGTTATTAATAATTTATATGTTATGTATGGATGTTCTGAAGGTTTAAATTGCATATTAATTAAAATACTTTCTAAATCTGGAATTGTTAAACTTAATTTATACTTAATTTTATATATTTCACTTTTGTAGCAATTTGGTAATGTTTTTTCTAAAATAGTCATTGATAATAAAAGGTAATCACTGATAACAAATTCTTCGATGATATCGCTATTTAATACTTGATAGTCACGTTTAGATTCTTCTTTAACTAGTTCATAAACCATTCTGTTGTAGACACGATGTGTTAATAAGCCACTTTTATCTTGTGTTATATCTATATAGATACTATCGCTATCTTTATCATATTTATTTTTTAAATATTCTAAAGCCCTTTTTATTTCTTTTCTTTCTCTTAGTTTTTCAATAATATCATCTTCAATAGATTTTAACTTTTTTAATGTTTCAATACTTCTTTCTTGGTCAAGCAAACTTAATTTATTAAGTCCTTTGTTTTCTAAGTCATATAATTTTTTATATTCTTCATATATTCTTTCTGATATTTTTTCTAGTGCAGTTATTAATTCAATCATCGTTATCCCCCCGATTTACTGATTATTTTAGCAAAAGAAAAGAGATATGTCAATCTCTAATCTCTTGGTTTCATTGTTGGGAATAAAATAACTTCACGAATGGTTTCTTGTTCAGTAAAGAACATTACAAGCCTATCTATTCCATAACCGATTCCACCTGCTGGTGGCATTCCATATTCTAGTGCTTCTACGAAATCCATATCGATATCGTTAGCTTCTTCGTTTCCTAGGTCTCTTTCTTTTATTTGGTCTTTAAATCTTTCTAATTGATCAATTGGATCATTTAATTCAGTATAAGCATTTGCAAATTCTTTACCACCAATAAATAGTTCAAAACGATCTACAAATCTTGGATCTTTTGGATTTTTCTTTGTAAGTGGTGAAATTTCAACTGGATGTCCATATAAGAATGTTGGTTGAATAAGTGTTTCTTCAACATATTTTTCAAAGAATAAATTAACAATGTGACCAAAGCTTTTTTCATGTTCTTCAACTTCAATTTTGTGTGATGCTGCAAGATTTAAAGCTTCTTCTAATGTCATTTCTTTAGAGAAATCTATTCCAGTTACTTCCTTAATTGCATCACACATTGAAATTCTTTTCCAAGGTCCAGCTATATTTATTTCATTACCACCCCAGTTATAGACGGTTTTTCCCATTACTTTTTCGCCAATAGTGGTAAACATTTTTTCAGTCATGTCCATCATGCCTTCAAGGTCACTATATGCTAGATATGCTTCCATTAATGTAAATTCCGGATTATGTTTTGGATCCATTCCTTCGTTTCTAAATACTCTACCAATTTCATATACAGCTTCCATTCCACCTACTAGAAGTCTTTTTAATGGAAGTTCTAGTGCAATACGTAAATACATATCGATATCTTGAGTATTATGATGAGTTATAAAAGGTCTAGCACTTGCACCTGTTAATAAAGTTGTTAATACTGGTGTTTCAACCTCAGTAAATCCTAAACCATCCATATAATTTTGAATGCATCTAATTATTTTTGGTCTTGTAAAAGCTACTTTTCGAGCATCTTCATTCATAATTAAATCAACATATCTACGGCGATATCTTTCTTCAGTGTCAGTTAATCCATGGAATTTTTCTGGAAGTGGTTTTAGTGCTTTAACTAAATGTGTATATTCTAAACATTTAATTGTTACTTCACCTGTTTTAGTTTTCATGATTTTTCCATAAACACCAACAATATCTCCTAAATCAGCTGATTTAAATAAGTTATATGTTTCTTCTCCTACGTCATTTATAGATATATATACTTGAATACTTCCAAGTTTATCTTGAATGGTAAAAAATGATGCTTTTCCCATTTTTCTAATAAACATTATACGTCCTGCTACTGTTGCAGTATCATCCATATTTTCAAATTCATCATGTGGGATACTTTCATATTTATCTTTTATATCCTTAGAATATGCATTTCTTTCAAAACGGTGTCCGAAAGGATCTATTCCCATTTCACGGATTTTTTCAGCTTTTTCTCTCCTTACTAATTCTTGTTCTGTGTATTCGTTCATATTTAATCACCCATTTCTTTGTTATTTATTTTACCACAAAAAAATAATATTTCAAACAAATTTATTGCAATTATGTTATATTTTGGTTATTTTTTTGTTTTATCAATTATTTTTAATTAAGTAACAAATTTTATTTTTAATGTAAAATCACAGTTTTTATTTACGTTTCTTTATCATTTGCTTTACATCGTTTACAATATTTTACATTGTATCTTTATACATAAAAAAATTATTTTTTCCCAGATGTATGGGAAAAATCGCAAATTTCAGAAAATTTTTTTCAAAATTTTTTAAAAAAAGGAAATATACATAATGAAAGGGATAAAAAGAACAGGAGGAAAATATATGGAAACAAAATTAAACTTTTTAAGTCTTACTACTGATTTGGTTTTTAAGAAGCTTATGTCAATTCCTAAGTATGCCGAAGATTTTGTTAATGCTTATCTTCTGTATTGTGGCTCCCCTCTTCGCGTTAAAAGTGTTGAGGTAACTCCGCAAAAATTTCTTCAAAGTGATAACGTTAACCATCATGATTATTATTTAGATGTCTTTATCGTTTTATCTAATAATGAAATGTATAATATTGAACTTTATAATTACTTTGGTACTACTCAGTTAAAGAAATCTGTTACTTATGCATCATGGCTTTATTCGCATCAATTAAAGAAACAAGAATCTTTTAATAATTCTCACAAAGTAACAAGTATTAACTTAATTACCAATAAATTTTTAGAAAATAATAGTTTTTTAAATAGTTATCAATTTAGAAATCAATTTACTTCAAAAATATTACTTAATGATTTAATTGATGTAGTGTTAATTAGGCTTGACAAAACTCCAGAAAAAGAGTATACTAAACGTAAACAAAGATTAAATCAGTGGTGTAGATTTATTCTAGCAAATAGCTATGAAGAAATGGAAGAAGTAGCGGAAGGAGATGAGTTATTTATGAGTTCAATTGAAGTAGTTAAAGATTTTTGTAATGATCCTGAATTTAATCACTTTAGAATGCATGATGATAGTAAAATAATTGATGCTTGTGCTATGGCTAAAGATGAAGGTAAAATCGAAGGAAAAACAAATGAAAGAGTAAAAATGATTCAAGCTTTTGGCAAATCATTATCTTGTGAAAAAATTGCAAAAATATTAAATATGCCTGTAAAAGAAGTAAAACGTTATATGAACACTGTGTTATAAAAATTTACACAACTTGATAATTATCTTTTAAGTAGATCAGATGTTTATGCCATTACTAAAGATGAAGAAAAAGGTAAAGAATATATCAACATGAAAATACAAAAATTTTATCCCTTTATGATATATTCTTTTTTAGTTCATAAAAAAACAATCTTGTTTCCAAGACTGTTAAAAATTTTGTTATATTGTTATATTTTATACATTTTTTTATTTTTCTTTGTTGCACCATAGATAACTACTGCTACAACTGCACCGCAAGCAATAATTGCAAGTGGTAATGTTGCTCCAGTTTTAGTTTCTGTAGTGGTTTTAATAACTGTAGTTACTTCTGTACCTACTGATGGGTTTGAAAGTTTCAAACTACAATTAGTTGCTGAACTTTCAAGTTCTAGATTAATTGTTGCAAGTACAAAGTCAGATGTTGTAACAGCAGTTGAAGCAAGAAAATCTAATGGAATACTTTTTCCTGTAGTTGATGCAGTTAAATTAGTCCATCCAGTACCTGGAGTTATTTTTGTAACTGTTACACCATCACCAACTATTTCTAATGTTGCTTTAAATTCTGTTAAAGAACCTGTATTACCAGCAACAGATATTGTACATACTGATGTACATTTACCATTTTCAGTTGGACAGCTCTTATCACATTTTGGATTAATTGTAGCAGCACCAGCTTTTACAGGTAATAGTAATACCATACTTAATGCTATAACACCTAATAATTTTTTCAACACTATCATCTCTCCTATCTTTATTATGTCTAAATTATATCATAAAAATACAAAAAACAACATATTTTTTATAAAAATATATTAAAAAGTGTAAATTTGTGATATTATAATAATATAACATACGAGGATTGATCATATGAAAAAATTATTATTTAAGATACAAAACAACACTTTAGTGGTTAAAGAACGTACTAAATTATCCAGTGAATATAAGGAAATTCTTAACACAAATGTAATTAGTTGTAATGAACTAATCTTTTCTAGTGACTATTTAGTACAAAATCAAAAAATCGTTAGCTCATTTATTAATGAACTTACAAATGATTATAATATTGACACTATTTGTATAGAAAAATTTGATTTTGCTAAAATAGTTTTGAATTTAATTAAAAATAATAAACAAATAATTAATCTTATATTTAAAGAAGAAAGTCAATTAACTTTTTCTTTTTGTGAAATGATTGCAAAAAGTAATATTAAAAATGTTAACTGTTATAATTTGCAACCATTTATGATTGAATACTTAGATAAATATCATATATTAATTGAATCTAGAAATGAAATACTTTATTTATCTAACTTTATGATACAAAATAATTTAAGTGTATTCTCTTCCCTATTTTATAAGATGACTTTACAAATTGATTTACCAATGGATAATCAAGATATCGAAGACTTTAATGCCTTTTGTAAAATAAATAAGTACTTAAAAACAATAAATGTATCATCTGTTAACAAAAATGATTTAGAGTTTATTGTTAATACTTTAAGAAAAAATAACAAAAAGAATATAAAAATAATAATTCATGATAATATTAGTGATGAAGAAGTAATAAATTATTTAAAGAACTTTAATAAAAAGAAAAGTAAAAGATATAAAATATATTTTAGGTTAGAATATAGTAATGAATATATAAATAACAATATAATGAAACAAGCTAACAATAGTATTTTAAAAACATGTGGTTATATTATTATATTAATTATAACATTTACATTTGCTTATGTGTTTTATGATAATTATTCATCAATGAAAAAAGTTGAAAAGATTCAAAATAAATTAAGTGAAGTAATAAGTATTAATGGAAGTGATGCTATTATTGAAAAAATTCAAGATGAAAAAAATAATCAAAGGAAAGTTATTAATGAAGATGTAGCTGGTGCTTATAATGTAAATCCTGAGACTGTTGCTTGGATTAAAGTTAATAACACAAATATAGACTATCCAGTTGTTCAAACAAGTAATAATAGTTATTATTTAAAACATAATATTAATTTTGAAGAAGATAAAAATGGCTGGGTATTTATGGATTATCGAAGTGATGTTAATGTTTTAAGTGATAATGTTATTATATATGCTCATAATAGATATTATAGTGGTGTTATGTTTGGTACCCTTCAAAATGCAATGAGATATAATTGGTATACTAATCCAGATAATCAAATAATTACTTTAAAAACTTTATATGAAACACTACATTATAAAATATTTTCTATTTATAAAATTAAAACAACTGTTGATTATTTAAAAGTAATATTCCCAGATAATGAAGCTAAAATGGATATGTATAATTTAATAACGATGCGAAGTATATATGATTTTAAAATAGATTTAAATGAATCTGATAAAATACTTACTTTATCAACATGTGCTGATGAATATAATAAATATGTTGTACATGCAGTATTATTAAAAGAGACTAACGACTAGTCTCTTTCATTTTATTAAATACAATTTCTTCTTCAATATAAAATGGATTTAATCTTTTTAATGTTTTAATATTACCTACATCTTTATATACATTTCTTTTACATATTAAATCTCCGTTTACTAAAGAATCATTACATAATACAAAACATTCTATTACTCTACTTCTAAATTCAGAATTATTTAGAAATTGAAATATAATTGTTTTTAAATCATAGTTTTCAAAAACATTAATTAAATCATAATAATCTTTTAGTAATGGATCTTTACTATTTTTATAAGTAATTAATGTTTCATAAATATTTGCTATAGCATATTGAATAAAGATATTTATTTTTTCTGTATCATTTAAGAAATATTCTTTAACATTATCCATGAAGTTGTATGAAAATTCTAAATCATTTATTGAGGTAGATAATGATTTATCATAGATATCTAAGAAGCTTTGAATGCATACTTCAGAATTAATTAACATTTTCTTAGGTATATAATCTCCGAGATTTAATACTTCGAATGGATTTAATTCTAATATTTTTTTTGTAAGTTTATGATTGATTACTTCTTCTTTACTTAAGTTTTCAAATATATATGGTCTTTTGGTATAATCAATAAAACAATCAATTAGATTATATACAAGTTCTAAATCATCACTATAAAATAAATTAAATATATCACTATAATCTAGTGTATCTAAAAACATAAGTAATTCTTCATTATCTGGGTTATCTATACCTTTTAATTTATCATAATAAAGATTAATGTAAGATTTAGATGGTATCATTAATAACATTATTTTTTTCATATCTTGGATATTGCTTATTTCATAATCTCCGAATAGTTTTTTTAAATCTTGATTTAAGTTACTTTGATTATTAGTAAGTAAATCTAGAATTTCACTACCAACTTGGCTTAAGTCAGATTCATGCTTAACTTCAAGATTTTCTACCATAATAGTTAGTATATCATAGCAAATACTATATAAATCATTTTCTAAATTCATTTTAAACCTCCCTGTTTATTTAGTTAAATACCTTGAGTACTTGACCAAATATAATGATCACTTTCATATTTGAAAACATGTTCATATTGTTTTATTTTATCTTTAATACTGTTTATATCTAAATTTTCACTATATCTTATGTATGATACCGGAGTATCACTTCCTTCTTTATCAAAACACTCTTTAGTTTCTGTATTACATCTTAGATAATATTCAATTAATTTAATTGTTTCTCTGTTATCTGTTACGGTATATGATTGAAGTCCTTTAAAATATATGATGTTATCTATAGAGTTTTCTTCATATATGTAATAATTGTCATTTTTGAATTTAGCTTTTAATTTACTATTAATAGTAAAATCTGTATCAAAATATCTTTTGTTAGTACCAAAAATGTATGTTAAAGCATTTATAAAATCTTCTTTTGTTATTTTATATAATATGTTTCCTTCGATATTTAGATTATTTTTTTCTTCTTCAGGTACTGTTTTTAATTTAAATTCGTCATTATTTAACATGTAGTTATAAGTCATTAAGCCTTGAGTTATATAACTAATATTATTAATTGTTAAGTAATATGTATTATATAAAGTTTGAGTATTACCTATTTCTTTTGATGGTAAATAAGTATATAATTTATTTATTAAATTTGAATCTATTTCAGGTATAGTATTATTATCACTACTTTTAAATGCAAATGTTTTTGAAAATGTAAAACATATTAATCCGACGATTAATGCTACGCAAATATACATCACTAGTTTTTTTATTAATTTCATTTTTCAACACCCACCTTTATTGTATCAATTATGGAAGAAAAAGTCATTAGTTTTTGAAAAATTTTTTCAAAAAAAATGAAGAATTAATTTTCTTCACTTTCTAATACTGGATATGTTTGATCATATGAACATGAATATGATTTAGTATCTTTGTATAAACTTTGAATTTCTACGAATGTTGTTGGGAATACACTATTGTTTTCACTTTGTAGTGTTGCAAGTGGTAAATCCGTAGATATTGTTAAAGTTTTAGTTGTATCATTATAGTATGCAATACCTGTGATATTATCAAATGTAATTGTTGCATCCTTTTTACCGACAACATTTTGATATTCTTGTTCATCTTCGAATACATATTTATAATCACGACGAGCAACTCCCATGAATACTGGACTTCCTTCTTCATTTGTTCCAGTTGGAATAATGTCACTTACGGTTTTTGTTGCTTTGTATCCTTGTGATGCGTTTGATTGACTTTCACAATTAATGAATCTAAATAATTTGTATGGCATTACATATAAATCTATGTTGTAATCTTGTTCATTACCTACATCATCTTTAGCATTAATAGTTATAGCAATAGCTTTGTTGCTTGCTGTTTGTAAGTAGTTAGTTACACTAGCTTCATCTTTAAATGTTGTTGTACATTTTGATGCATCTGTACAACTGATAACAAAATCATTTATTGTAATTGTATCATTTACTGTTTTAAATACAGGTTTTAAACTAATCGTTGGTGCTTGTTTGTCACTGATAACTACAGTTGATGTAAATGTATCTTTTCCACAAGTTACTGTTACTTTGTATGAACCTGGAGTTTTTGTATCAACATTTTTAATATTTACAGTGTTACATAAACTAGCTGAACCAGTTTTAATTGTAAAGTAATCGTTAATGTTTGTTGATAAAGTGCTACCTAGGTCAATGTTTACAGTTTTGCCTTCAAGTTTTACTTTTTTACTTTGAGATAAGAAGTAATATACTCCGTATGCAACACCAGCGATAAGTAACAAAATTATAACAGTGAATAATACTTTACTCATTGGTTTTTTAGCCTTTTTACTTGGTTCATTACCTGTTGGAGGAATTACTCCGATGTTATCTATTTTTTGGGGAGACACAAAATTATTATTTAAGTTTCCTGAATTTATTCCCACAGTATTTGCTGTTAAGTTGCTAAACTGTGGGGATGGAGTTCCTTCAGTACCTGGTATTGGTTGAGCTTGTGGAGCTACGTTGTTTACAGGTGTTACTGTAGGATTTACACTTCCATTTACATTAGGTAATGGTTGTGGTGTTCCTAAGTCTAGACTTTCTGGTTCTGGGTTAGGCATTGGTCTTGGATTTGGTACTGGATTGGGATTTATCCCACCTAAAGATGTGGCACCAAGGGGTGTCCCAGTTAAATTATTTTGGTTATTTAATTCATTTGGATTTTGTCCATTCATGTTATCAACCTCTCTTTATTCTATTTACTATATAACAATTATAACTTTTTATTTAAAATTTTTCAACTATATTTTTAAATTCTATCCCACGATCTTCGAAATGAGGATATTGATCTTGACTAGATGATGCAGTTGAAAGCAAAACAATTTCTCCATTTTTAGCAATATTTTTAATATCTTGCATAGCTTTATCTAAAGTATATTCTTTTTTACATGGAATATTTATACTTTTAGCATAGTCACCTACTATATCGGTAGTTTCTCCGATTGCAAATATATTTACAACATTTGACATGTAATTGTCTAGTTCGTGATAATCTTGGTTACGATTTAATCCTCCGAGAATAAGATTTATTTTTTTATCAAAAGTTTTTAAGGCTGTTATTGTTGAGGTAGGATTAGTTGATTTAGTATCATTATAATATTCTACCCCGTTTACGGTTTTAACATATTCTAAACGGTGTTCAACTCCATTAAAATCTTTTAGAATATTTACTATTACATCCTTTTTTATATTTAATATGTTACATACAAGTAATGAGGCCATAATATTTTCATAGTTATGTATACCCTTTATTTTTATTTTAGTTACATCTAAGTATAATTCATTATTTAGATAGATAAAACCATTATTATAGTAGGCATCTGCTTTTGTTTTACTACTAAAATAATATTTTTTTGATGGAATATAAGATGATACTTCCAATGCATCTAGAGATTCTTTATTAATAATGGCATAATCACTAGTTGTATGATTATTAAATATTTTTCTTTTAGTCATTTTGTAATGTTCATAAGTTCCGTGATAATCTAAGTGTGTTGGGCAGATATTTGTAAGAATACTTATATCTGTTTTAAAATCATGGAAGTCACATAATTGATGATCACTTATTTCAAGTAAAATAATATCATTTGATTTAATGGTTGGAACTAGCTCACTTAAAGGTGTACCAATATTACCACCAAGAACTACACTTAAGCCAGCATTTTTTAGTATTTTATAAAGAATTGTGCATGTTGTTGTTTTTCCATTTGAACCAGTTACTCCGATTATCTTAACATTTTCGGGTAAAAAGTGATATGCTACTTCCATTTCATTTTCAACATGAAGATTTAATTCTTTACAGCGTTTTATAATATTACTTGTATACATTATTGCAGGATTTTTTATAATTAAATCCCAGTTATTATTTAATAAATCCACCTGATTATTGGTTATAACTATTTTAATATTTAACGATTTAAGTAATTGTTTATTATATTCATCAATATCATTTAAATCTGTTATTGTGATATCATTATTTTTATTTGCAAGTAACTTAGCTACGGAAATACCACTTTTAGCAGCTCCAATAATTAATATTTTTTTATTTTCATACATTGTAATCACCTACTTCAATTATATTATTATTATATTTAAAATGCAAATAAAACATTATAATTTGTTTTATTTGCATTAATTTATTTTACTCTTTTTAATGTAAGTACAGTATTATATTTATTTCTTGGACTTTCATTAACTGCAGGTATTTTATTTTTTTCAAAACCTAAACTTATAAATTCAGGTAATTCTATATCTTTTGTTTTCCATAAATAATGAGCTTGAATTACATCTGCATCAAATGATTCAATTAATTTTTTATATCTAGGTGGATTAGTTCCAAGCCAATCATAAATATTTGAAAATAAACATAAATCATAACCATGTAAGTCTCTTGCGTTTGCAAGTACTTCTAAAGGTTTTGCATAAAACTCCGGTATACCAGTGTTATTTAATATACTTTGTAATTTATAATAATTATCTATATTAAAATATGGTATTATTCTTTGATAATTTTCCATATCATAATTATCAAAAAATATATTAGATATTTTTATACTTGATAATTGTTTATGTTGTTTATATAAATTATCAAAGAATTCTTTTGCATAATCTGGTAAATAGTTTCTTAGTTTTAAGTAGCTGTTTAAGTCATTTAAATTATATGTTACAAAGAATTTATAAAATTCTTCATATGTAAAATATTTAATAGCATTAAATTTAAGTAAGAAATGATACCAAGCAACCATATTTAAATCAAATACATCAACATTTTTAGCACCATTAAGTATTGCAGTAAAGTATTGGTCCCCACTACCTAAGACACTTAATACATTACTTCCATCAAAATTATATATATTAGGATAAGCACTCACACATTCATTAGTAAAACCGTATATTTTATTCATAATAACCCCCTTGAATGGTTATTATTCTATCACATTATTTAATATTTGTAAACTAAAATAGGTTTATAATGTAAAAGATACCTTGGAAAAGGTATCAAAGTTTTATTCTGATTGGATCTGTTGATGTTCCGGATCCAGAGGAATATTAAACTGATGATTTTAGACAAAAGACAGGTCTAATAACCTCACCAATATCGCCACCAACACCAGAAAAAACAAAATCATGTCCAATATTGCCAGAACTTGAGACTGCGAATGTTAGATTAGTATGAAGAGAATCACGAGAAATAGTCCATTCGTCTAGACCGATATGCATCCAATTATCATTGATTGATTTTCTATAATCATTTTTGTTAGTATTATTTCCCGGAAATGTCCAATAATATGGTGTTGCCCCATAGTAATACTCACTTAAATACATCATACCTATTTTTGTTGTTACTGCTGTTGATGCATCTGATAAAATTAATTTTACTTTACCATCTATTACTCCAATTATTCTATATAAGTTATCTGTATAACATGTTTCAACATTAGTTCCAAAACATACACTACACAGAATTACAACCAATATTTTTACAATGCTTTTTTTCACGTGAATTGCCTCTATTCTATTAAAATTTTATCATTTTTGATTTTTCTATGCAATAGTTTTTACATAAATCTACAAAAAAAGTACCACAAATAAATATCGTTGTGATACTAATGTAAGCGTTTCAATTGTCTTGAAGGGCTTAAGTTTTTTTCAGGGGGTTTAAGCAGATGATAAATATCATCTCTTCAATTACTTTAACGCTACAATTACATTATACTACACCAATTTACAAATTGCAACTTTTTATATTAAAAAAAAGCAATAGCTATATAACTATTGCAATTAAAGTATTTGATCCCTTATTTACAATTTTAGATACTGTGTCTTTTAACTTATACCTAGTGTTATCTGGCATCATACTAAGTTTAGCTTGAATTCCTTCTTGAACAATAGCTTCAAGACTTCTTCCAAATATTTCACTTTTCCAAATACTTGATGCATCAGTTTCATAATCTTTCATTAATCTATCAATTAATTCTTTTGATTGTAGTTCACTACCTATGATTGGTTCAAAAGTAGATTCCACATCAACTTTTAACATATGAATGCTTGATGCAATAGCTTTAAGTTTAACTCCATATCTACTTCCTTGTTTAACAAGTTCTGGTGTTTGAAGTTTTAACTCATTTATACTTGGATATACAATACCATATCCTGTGCTTTTAGCCATCTTTATAGCAGATCGTAGGGATTCAATTTCTTCCTTGTCTTCTTTATAATTTGCAAACATTTTTAATAAGCCTGCTTTAGATGTAACCATTTCACCCATGACATTTTTTAACGTTTCAGTATATAGTTCATTTTTGCTATTTAATGTAATTGTGACTGTTCCAGTCGCGGCATCAAGTTCAGATATATAAGCTTCACTTATTATTTCTGAATCTTTGAAATGTTCCATAATATAATCTACATCTTTAACTTTTTCAACACTTATTACACTTTCTTTAATTTTTTCTAAATAATGACTTTTAATTTCATTACTTTCTGGTAATACATGTACCCATTCTGGAATAGATACTTTAATATCTAAGACTGGAAATTCATATAATGCAGTTTTTAATATTTCCATTATCTCTTTTTCATTCATTAATTCTGCACTTATTGGCATAACCGGAACTTCATAGTCGTCGCTAAGCTTTCTTGCTAGTTCAACTGTTTCAGTATTTGTGGGATGAATAGAATTCAATATAATTATAAATGGTTTACCAATATTTTTAAGTTCTTCAACTACTTTAGTTTCTGCACTTACATATGATTCTCGTTTTATTTCACCGATTGAACCATCTGTTGTTAAAACAATTCCTATTGTGGCATGGTCTTTGATTACTTTTTCTGTACCAATTTCCGCTGCTTCAACAAAAGGAATCGCGTCCTCAAACCAAGGACTTTTTACCATTCTAGGATTTCCTTCCTCATCAACAAATCCATTAGCTTCGGGAATGACATATCCAACACAATCCACAAGTTTGATGTTTGTTTCGAATTCACCTACTTTAATCAAAGCACCATTACTTGGAACAAACTTGGGTTCTGTGGTCATTATTGTTTTACCTTGAGCACTTTGTGGAATTTCATCTAGACATCTCTTTTTCTCATATTCATCTGTTATGTTTGGAACAACCAAGTTTTCTATAAATCTCTTTATAAAAGTTGATTTACCAGTTCTAACTGCTCCTACTACACCTAGATATATCTCGCCATTCCCACGTTTAGCTATGGATGATATAATTTTTTCTTTTTCCATAATCCACCATCTTTCATTTTTCTATTGTAATCGTATGTTGTGAGGATTTAAAATATTACAATATCTATGGTGAATTTTTTTCGTTTTAAAATTTTTTGTTCTATATTACAAATCTTATAGTTCCTACACTAAATTACAGTAACAATATAAACAGTTTAATTTTCGGAGCCTTCAATAAAAACTATACACGGTTTCATAATATGTCGGTGGTACATTTATTGCTACCACTATGTGCTTACCCTGTATATCCCAATGCGATTGACACACCTTGCATCCCGTCATAATAATTTTCAACGGCAGTTGCGAAGTTAATGACTTCTCCATATCCATTATGACTAATATTGTATGACTTAGATTGTGCTAGCGTAACATTAGATGCAGCATGTTGATAGCTTGCATATACTGTTGCCCATTTTGAAGTTGATGTTACAATTGCTTCAATTTCTAATTGAAATCCTGTTGCTGCATCTACTAAATTCATAGATATACCGAAACCATTACTTTGATTTACCATATTGGTACCATTATAAGAATAACTTATTTCAGCATAATTTCCATTTATTCCGTAATTTTGAGTTCCTTTTTGAGTACCGGCTACTATGGTAGCATCATCCACTCTCATTGCATTAACATCATAAGATTTTACCTTTGGAGTTAATAGCCAATTAGTATAAAAATTAATGTAATAATTATTTGTACTAATTTTAGTTGAAGATATTTGGATATTCTTATATGTAGTTCTATAAGAAGCACCTCTTGTTACATTATTATTAGTCGCTTGAGAAGCCTCTTCAGCTTCAGTTTTTGTAACTTCAGCTGAAACTGTTCCATTTGCAGTTTCAGTTACTCTATAATATTTACTTACAATATTAGAATTTTCTAAATCATAACTTAAATATCTTTGAGCATCTTCATCACTCATTGTAGATATTCTGGCATCTGAGAAAATAATCTTTAATCTTGAATATTCCTCATTAGTAAGAGTAGCTGCTTTTGCTGAAGTCGTAACAAATAATAATAACATTAAGGCAAAAGCAGCTACGCTTTTCCTCAAGCTATACAATATTATTTCACCTCCTTTCAAATCCACTTTCATCTTAGCATATAATGTCGAAATATGAAATAGAATCTTGCGGGAGTTCGAATTCTCACGTTAGAGAGTTTTGTTTATATCGTTGTAGATGTCAAGTAAATATTGGATTTTTTCGATGTTATCATTCTTTTGTTTTTCTTTTAAAATTATTTGATTATTATTGACAATGTAGTTATTATCGCTAACTACATTGTTCATTTCTTTTAAAATTTTATATTTAATTTTATCAGTTTCAGAATTATAACAAATCTTATGATGAACACTTCCTATATATATTTCATAATTTATAGTATTAACTGATGGCATATATTCAATCTTACCACCATCTTTATCTATTTTAGTATATGAATCTTTATCCTTATTGTATGTGTAACCTAATTTTTCTAAAGTATTTGATTCATCAAATGTAGGTATTGCTGTTTGTGTTTCAACTTCATTTTTATAAAATATTGGATAAATGATTCTTGTTTCTGAATTATTTATATATTGTTTTTCAATTATTTTGTTATTGCTATATTTTTCTTTTAAAGATATTAAACAATCATAATTATGAGTTTCACCGAATTCATCAGTTGTTGTTATTGTTAAATGAAGTCCATTTGTTATACCTTTTATAGTATCTTTAGATAATAAATCATGTTCTGATAATGTTTCTTCAATATAAATGTTTTCTAAAGAATCAGCTTTATAAATAACTTCTTTATCACCATTTGTTGATGTATATAATTCCACATAATAAGATGTTGGATTATAATCTATTTTATTTATTTTAATATTTTCTATAGTTAGAATATCATATACTTTAGTTTTGTAAAAGTATGCATGATTAAAATATATATTGTCACTATGATATTTTAATGAATATATTTGAATTGAATTATAATTGTTTATATAAAATAATAATAAATACAAAAAAGCCACTGCGATTATAAATTTTAATGCATGTTTTAATATAAATTTTATAATTATTGATAGAATGTTACCTATTTTACGTAATCTATCATTTAAAGTCTTTTTATAAATGAATAAATTTGATGGAGGTATATCTAGAGTTTTACAGATTTTCTTAACATGATATAAATCTGGTTCAGTATCACCATTTTCCCACTTTGAGATAGTTCTATCTGATACTCCGATTATGTCTCCGAGAGCTTTTTGTGTAAGCTTTCTTTCAGCCCTATAGGTTGAGATTATGTAACTAAACTTTGTTGTCTTTACTACTTTTTTCTTATTTTTCCTTTTCATATTTTCACCTCCTTAATTTTACCACACTTCGACAAATAATGCATTAAAAATTTGACTTTTCTACATATAATTATTATAATAATTCTTGTTTTTAGGAGGAATATGTAATGAAAGAATATTTTATATATAAAAAATTTATTGATAAAATGATAGAAAATCAAAATAATACTAATATAAGTTGTTTTCAAGATATATATAGTTATAAAGATTATGATATATTACTTAGACCTGTTTTAGATATAATCAGAGAAAATAAAAATCAAAGTTTAACTACAATAAGACTTAAACTATTTTTAAGAAGTGGTTTAAAAGAAATAATAGATTTATTTGTAAATGAAACTAAAATTACTCCGGGGATAATACTTGATTTTGGTACATTTAAAACTAGAGATACTGTTATATGTGGTAATAGATCTGAAGTTGATTTTGAAAATGGTTATTTAGTTAGTAAAAAGATACCTATGGAAATGGATACTATATTTGATTTAGCATCTACATCTAAAATATTTACTGCAGTTGCTGTGTTAAAGCTTGAAGAAGATGGATTAATTGATGTATTTGATCCAGTTAGAAAGTATGTTCCTGAATTTAAGAAACTTGGAGATACCACAATTTATGATTTACTTAAGTTTAGAATAAAGGTTGTAACTAATAAAAGAGTTGATAAAGCTAAAAATAGTGATGAAGCATTAAATATTTTGTATACACTTCATCCAGTAGAAAAAGGATTAGATGAAAATTCATATACTGATATGGGAGCAATGGCATTAAGGATTGTAGTTGAAAGAGTTACAAGAATGCAATTTACTAGTTTTGTTAATACTGCTATTCTTAGAATGGTTGATATGAAGGATACTGCTTTAAGGGTACCAAATTATAATAAACATAAAATAGCTAATGAAAATTTTTCAACAATTGTAACTAAAGAAGGTTTTGGTATTACTAGATATGATAATTATCCAGGAACACCACATGATGAAAAAGCTATAGCTATTGGAGAACTTCAAGGTATTGCTCCGGGGCATGCAGGTTATTTTTCTACAAAAGATGATATGATAAAATTTGCAAATAATTTATGTAATGAATTTTTGTTAAAAAAAGAAAGTGTGTTTTCAATGTCTGATACTGAAACTGGTTTTAAAGATTTAGATAAATATACGAAGTTTTATGGTTCACTTGTTTATTTGAAACAACCTGATATTAATAATTTATCTGTGTATCCTCCCCTTTCAGGAAGAAGCTTTATGTCACCAGGTTTTGCAGGTACCCAACTTGTAGTTGATCCAATTAATAATATTACTTTATTTGTGGGTTCACCAAGATTACATAATAGAATTTATCAAATACATCCCGAACAAGTTAAAAATATTAAAATTGATGAACATAATAAAAAGACTTTTGTTTTACCAAATGGTGAAGAAAAGATTGTATGTAGTAATTATACTAAAGAAAAAGAAGTGCTTGTTAGATTAGCTTTAGATTTAGCACTTCAATATAAGTTACTTGAAGAATTAATACCAACAGAAAAAGAAATGCATTTAGTTAGAGAACTTAACTAGCATTTCTTTTTCATTTTCTTTTGCTTCAAAAAATTCTTTTTTAGTCATTTTTAAATTATTTGCAACAATATTTGATGGTATTCTACTTATTAATTCATTATATATTGCTACATTAGAATTATAAAGTCTTCTTGCTGCTTGCAAGTGTTCTTCGACATCTATGATTGTTTTTTGTAACATTTTGAAGTTTTCATCTGCTTTTAAATTTGGATAATTTTCTGCGAGTGCATTTATCTTTTGAAAATTTTCATCCATTTTATTACTTGCAACATTTCTTTCTTTAATTGTCATATTTTCACGTAATTTTATTACTGCGAATAATACTTCTTTTTCATGTTTTGCATAACCTTTTACTACTTCGATTGTTTTTGTTAAAACATCATATCTTTTAGTTAGTGCAACATCTATTCCAGATAAAGCTTCATCAATTTTAATAGTTGCTCTTTTTAATTTGTTATATGTATTTATGTACCAAATTATTATAATAAATAATAAAATGATTGCTATAATTAATATATATGTTGGATTCATTTTTATACCTCCGTTTTAAATAAATCATTATCTAAGTTTAAATCATCAACAAAGTCTGTGATTATCTTTATTTCATTAGTTACTTCTTTTATTATTTTTTCTTCATCAATTTTTGTGAAAATGCTATGTTCAAAAGAATCTTTATTATTTGCAAGACCTACATGTAATTTATTATCTACGAAACAAAATAATAGATTACCATTGGTTTTATTTGATATTGTTTTTAACTTTTCCATAAGGGATGGTGTTATGATGTAGAATGCTTCATGTTCATTTTGAGCATAAACTTTGTATCTTTTGTTAAATTCTTCATCTTCCATGCTTACCTTTTTATATTTAGTTTTTTGCCCCCAGTTGGAAATTGTTGCATTTTGAAAGCCTTTTTCACAAATTTCTATATTAGCTTTAAATGTTTTGTTAAAATCAAATATCATCCATCTTCCTAAGAATATTGTTACCCAGTAAGTTTCTGTGTTACCTTCACTATCTTTTCTTTCTTCTCTTTCTTGTATTTGAATATCTGATGCAACTACATTTATATCTTTGTATTTACCAGATATGTAATCATTTGAATCAAAACTATCTCCCATATAAAGCATTTTTGTATCTCTAATAACACTTTCATCTATTCCTTTTTCTGGTTCATAAACTAAATCAGTAAAAATAGATTGAAGAGATTTTAAAACAAATAATTCTTTGTATGCTTTTACAAATGTAGATGTTGGTTTTGATGCAAATAAAGTTGTTAAAACTAAACCTATAATTAATGCAATAAATGCTGGAAATATTGATTTAGTGTATAAACCAAGAATAATGCATATAATTAAAGTTAAAAGATAACCATAAAGATAAATGTTTCTTGCTTTTTTTCTTAGAATTTCTAATTGTTCTTTGTTCATTATACCACGTTCCTCATGTAAGTATTATAACATGTATTTTTTTTTTAGGAAATAATTTTTAATCTTTATTTTCATAAGATAGTAAATGTTTAATATCTGATTCAGTTAAATTTGCTAAAATATTTTGATCTCGTTTTTCACCATCTATTAGTTTATCACTTAAAACTCTTTTTTTATTTTGAAGTTCAAGTATTTTTTCTTCGATGGTTCCTTTTGTTATTAAGTGAATTACCTCGACGGTGTTTTTTTGACCAATTCGGTGAGCTCGGTCTGTTGCTTGGTTTTCTGCTTGAGGGTTCCACCATAAATCTAGATGAATTACTACATCTGCACTTGTTAAATTAAGACCTGTTCCTCCGGATTTTAACATTATTAAAAATACTTTAATATCATCATTATTGTTAAAGTTATCAACCATTTCTATTCTATTTTTAGATGGAACACTTCCATCTAGCATATAAGTTTTTATTTTGGCTTTTGATAATTTATCACGAACTATGTTTAGTGCTGTTTTAAATGATGAAAATATTAGTATTTTATGTCCATTATTAATATATTCATTTGTTATATTTAATAATGTTTCTATTTTGTTTGAACCAGAATTATAGTCATCATAAACTATACTTGGTTCAATACATATTTGACGTAACTTAGTAAGTAATTGAAGAATTAAGAATCTTGCTTTACTTATTCCATCATCATGAATTATATTTTCCATTTCATCTTTAACTTTTTCAAGTTCAGCAACATATAGTTTCTTTTGTTCATCAAGTAAATCAATGTATATATCATTAATTAATTTATCTGGAAGTTCTTCATAAACATCTTTTTTCTTTCTTCTTAAAATAAATGGATTTATTTGTTTAGATAAATTTGCAAGTAATTCTTCGCTTTGTTCATCAAAGTCTTTGATTTTATATTTTGGTTGGAATTTTGTAAGACTTGATAAGAAACCTGGCATGATATAGTCAAATATACTCCATAATTCTAGGATTGAATTTTCTAAAGGAGTACCTGTTAAGGCAAATTTAGTAGTTGCATTTATTTTTTTTACAACTTTAGTGATACCTGCCATGTTATTTTTAATATTTTGAGCTTCATCAATAACCATGGTATCAAATACTATATCTTTATAGTAATCTTCATCTTCACGAAGTAAGCCATATGTTGTAACTAACACATTATATTTTTTGATGTTTTTTAGTATTTTTCTACGATGTTCTTTAGCACCAACGACGATTGCTCTTTTTATTTCTTTACTATATAAAGAAAATTCATGATCCCAGTTATAAGCTAGAGATGTTGGCACCACAATTAAGCATGTATGATTTGGATTATCTTTTAGCATTTGTTTTATGTAATAGATAACTTGAATTGTTTTACCTAATCCCATTTCATCAGCAAGAATTCCTCCGAAGCCAGTTTTTGATAAGTTGTATAACCATTTAACTCCGGTAACTTGGTAGTTTCTTAATATTTTTAGTTCATCACTTGATAAAGTTAGTTCACAATCTTTATATTTATAAAAATTATCTATAAAGTTATCAAATAAATTATCTGTTTTTATAATGTTATATTTATTTGATTTTAAACTATCTAAGTATAATGCACGATATTTTAAGATACTTCCCTTTCCTTGAATTATTTCTTCATCAGTAAGTTCTAGTTCTGTTGCTAAATTATTTAATTCTTTTAAAGATTCATCTTCAAGATTTAAGATATCACCATTTTTTAAGCGATAATATTTCTTTTTAGCTTTGATGTTATCAAAAATATTAACTAGTTCACTTGAATCTATGTTACCAAGATTAAAATTGTAACTTAAAATGTTGTCTTTTCCAAGCCCAAACATTGATGTAATTGTTGTTTTTTTCTTAATTTCTATTCCTTTGAATTTTTCCGTTGTAAAAATTTCATATTTTGTTGCTAGTGTTTCTAAACCATTTTCTAAAAATTCTACTTCTTTATCTAAGTCATTTAAAATTATTTTATTATCTTCGACTTCAAAACCATATGTTAGTAAATCATTTACTACTTTTACTTCGTAGTCAATGTCTCGCAGGATTTTATCATTTTTGCTAAAGTAATCTATTTCTTCATTTCCATAGATAAATAATACATTTGCTATTATGTAGTTGTAGCGAAGATCAAAATATAATCTGGTTTTGATATCTGTTGGAAGTGTTATGTCATCAACAGATGAATCAATATTGATGTTTTTTCTAACTACTGATAATAATCCTTTTGTAAATGTGTCTACCATATCTTTAGTTATTGTTATTGTTTCTAATTTATTTTTTATAAGACTTGTTAATAAATCTTGTTCTTTTTTTGTTAAGTGATACATTTTTCCTTCGTAGATTATGTATTCATAGTCATTTTTGCTGGTAAGTTCAAGATTATTTAAATCAAATTCAAGTTCATAGATAGAATCATGTTTTGTTAGATTTGTTTTTAAAGGGAATTCATCTTTGATACCATTAATTTTATAGTTATTAGCAATAAATGTTGTGTCTTTAATTTCTTTTAGAAAGTCTTTCGTACGACTTCTCATTGTATATTCACTTGAATCATAACATTTTAGATATGCTTCGATTATTTTTTTGTCGTTTTCATTGAAGAAATGTTTTTTTGCATCATATGTAAAATTTTTACCGAAGTATACTTCACCATAACCATCTTCATAGGCTTCTTTGAATGAAGAGACATGATTTTTTAAAGTGTATTCTTTGTCTAGACCGATGGTTATTTTTATTGATTGGTCAATATAAGTGCTATTATAGTAAAAGTAATCATTTTTTTCGGTGAATTCTAAATATAATGTTAGTTTTAATTCTTTTTTAATTATGTTTTGTTCTTGAGGCACAAATTGATTTAGAATATCGTTTGATATATTAGTTTTTAAATTCTCCGCAGATTCAAAAATTTCATCATAGTATTTTATTAATGATGCAGCGATGTGTTTACAACTATTGGTACTTCGATATTGTTTACAATCACATAATGTGTTTGCAATTTCATTGTTACTTTTTATGTAAAGATATACATCATAATATGTTGGTTTTGATTCTGAATCTACTTCGATATGATAACATGTTATTGTTTTTGAATCTTTTTCTAATACTTTTTTATCTTTGTAGTTTACTTTTTCTTTATCATAGTTGGTACCTTTGATAAGATCTGTTGTAAAAACAAATTGTCTTACGTTTGTCTTGGATATTAAATCATTTAATTCGGTTGCCATAGTTTTTCCTCCATCTGTTTATCTTAACACATTTTCAAGTTTATAACAATATGTTTAATTAGAAAAAAATAAGTAAAGTTTTTTTCTTTACCTATCTTGCTTTTATTAACTCTTTATCTAAATTTAATACTTCATAAAATATGTTTTTCATGGATTCGGGATTATCTATAAATTTGTAATAATCGTAAACATTTACTAAGAAGTTTATAGCATCACAGATATTATCAAATACTTTAATGCATTCTTTGTTAGTTTTGTTCATGATGTAAAATACAAAGATATCATTTTTTTCAAAAAGACATATTTCACCGAGTCCAAATTCTAAATTTCTACCTAGTATTGGTAATAAAGTGATGTTTGTTTCCATTTTTAATCTTTCATATATTGTTTTAATATTTTGTTCTGTTAAGTATTTGTTTTCTTTCATGTTTGCTCTCCGGTTTATTTTTCGTCCTTTTCTTTTACAATTTTATATTTTTCTAATTCCTTGATAAATACTTGGAATTTTGGAAAGGCATTTTTTATACGACGGTATAAAACAGTGTTATCTTGGAACCATTTTTCAATGTATTGTTTAATTTTTTCAGTGTTATCTTTTCTTTCACTTTTTATTTTACCTTTTATTTTAAATAATATGTATGTTGATATAATGTTATCTATTAGGTATATAATAAATAATATTATTGCAAGTGCTGCGATGGCATTTGGTGATAATAAATTTACTAGTTTTATTACTGCAGGATGTAATACATATATAATAAGTGATGCTAAAAGACCAAAGGGAATCATTGTTTCAAGACAGATTCTTCCGTTGATGTTGAATTTTTTATTTGAATAGTCCCACCATCTTACATTATATATTTTTTCCATGAAATAACTTGTGAAATATTCTAGTAATGAACAAATTAGAATTGATTTTAAAAATACACTTAGGATGTCACTTGTATTTTGACCTACGATTATGATTATTGCAAGGCAACCCCAGCCATAGATTGGACAATATGGACCTATTAGAAATCCTCGGTTTATAAATTTATGTTTATTCCATAAAGATACACAAACTTCCATGAACCATCCTAGGAAAGAATATATCATAAAATACAAGAAATATTTACATATTATTTGCATTGTCATCACCTCTACCTAAGTATACCATAACATTATTTAAATTTAAATATTATTTTGGTTAATTTTGTTGATTTTAGTGAGTTGTTAATATATAATATTTTTTAAGGAGGTTAAAAATGAAAAAAGATTTGGTTATTAAATTAATTAAAATGATTGAAAATAATAGACTGGATGAATATTTAGTAAGCGATTTATTAAAAAGAGATGAAAGATTACTTGAAATGTTAATTAGTTTAGATAGTAATTTTAAAAATGGTGTTCTAGTACTTAAAAATAATCTTGATGATGGATGTGCTTGTGAAGCTTTGATGGAGTTAATGAATACTAAAGATAAAAAAAGAGATTATATTTTAGACTTCTTGGCTAGCAAGGGTTTAACTTGTGAGATTTTGATATCTGATTATATTAAATATTTTATGGATATTCCTGATGATAAAGTTTTTATGTATGAAAATATTTTTGATATTTTAAGTGATATAAATTTAATTAACGAAAGAACTAATTATACATATGCGAACTTTTTAATTAATAATGCAGTTGATTTGAATAGTTCATATTATTTAACAAAGTATTTTAAGAGTACTGAAGTAAGTAATAAGGGTAAAAATATTCAAGATAGACTTAGAGAAGCTTGCATCATTGCAAGGAATAGGAATTTTTTTGGATATCCGAATTTAATTAAGTTTTTTGAAGAATTTAATATTGATGATGAAGAAATTACTGTTGAAGCTGCAAGTGTTATAAGTAATTGTAAGAATAATGGTTATCAAGTTAGAAAATATTTGACAGAAAAACTTAGTTTGATAAGCTTGAGAAAAGATTATAGATATTATTTAGAGATTGCAAAGATACTTGGTGATATGGAAAATCCAGTTGTATTTAATTTAATGATTGATGTTATTAATAAGAATCTTGATGTTAGCGATATACTTTTGATGATGAGAGTATTAAATAATGTTAAGATTGATACTATTACTAATGTAATGGATGGTAATACTTACTTCTTTGAAGTGACTTATGGTTCTATACAATTTAGTAGTTCATATAATGGAATACTTGGAAATATTAAAAGAAGAATTATTAATACTAATTATGTTTATTATCAATTGTTGGAACAAGATGTTGTTAACGACATAAATGATGATATTATGGTTGGAGCGTTACCGAGTAAACTTGAAAGAATTAGAAAAAATGTAAATGATGTTTAAAAGAAAAAAGCCTTGCGGCTTTTTTTCTTATAGGTACGATTTCCATGATTTGATTTGAAACTCAAGTAAGTCAAGAAGTTCTTCTGCTTCAGTTTTAACTTTTTCATTTACATTTGAATTTAGAATTTCTTCAACTTTGATGATACCTTTGTTGGTTCCTTCAGTTAGCATTTTTGCTATTTTTGCATCATCACATTTGATAAGTTCGATTCCTGTATAAATTTCATTAAACATCTTTATTATTATGTTTATCTCTTCAGGTTCTTCGTTTATATCTTTTAGCATATTTGTTATGTCCATTTTGTTTACCATATATTTTTTTCTAGCATCAGACATTGTTTTTGTTAATGTTTTATCTTCGATGTGACCCTTTACCTCATCAATACCAATAATACCCATTGTTACTATTTTATACATTTCATTTAATGCTTTTATATCATCCATTTAAAAATCACCCATTTATAGTATGAGTGATTTTTTTAAAATTATACTTCTTGAACAACAGCGATGATCATTGGTTTACACTCGGTTTGTTCATATAGATATTTACTTAATTCTTCACGAATTTCTATTTTTATTTGATTGAAATCAATATATTTTGGAGTTATATTTCTGTTTATTATTGATTCACAGATTACTTTAATTTCCTTGATCATATCTGCTGAATCTTTTACATAGATGAATCCACGAGTTGTTACTTCAGGACCTACAATTAATACTTTGTCATTTTTATCTACAGTTGCACTGATTAATACTATTCCATTTTCTGATAGCATTTCTCTATCTTTGATAACTAAGTCACCGATATCATCATTACTTGTTCCATCAATTAAAACATCATTTACTTTTACTCTGGCAAAATTATCTATAAGTTTTCCTTGGTCAAATGTTACGACATCACCATTTTGTTTTAATAATATGTTTGAGTCTGGGATTCCAAGATTACTTGCTAAATTTGCATTGTTTACCATGTAACGATATTCACCTTTTACCGGCATATAGTATTTTGGATTGATAAGTTTTATCATTAACATTAAGTCTTCACGAGATGCATGGTGTAGTATTTCTTTGTCTTTTGCTACGGTTTCTATATCACAACCAAATTTTGCTAATTCATTTTGAAGTTTAACTAACACTTTTTCTGTGCTATCATATCTTGGTTCTGCAAAAACTATTGTGTCAGTTGGTTTTAATGTTACAAATTTGTCATATCCATTTAAAATCTTATTCATGTTTGCATATGGTGTGGTTCTATCATCCATGACTAAAAGAATTGCATTTTCGTCATTTATATTTGATAGATCACCGAGAATTTCTGGATTAAATTTTAAGTAACCTTCTTTGCTTGAAAAATTTACAACGTTTTGAAGTCTTTTTCCCATTAGAATAATCTTACGATGTGAATTTGCTGCGGCATCAAATATTTCTGCGATTGTATATAGATGAGTTGGCAAAACTGAAAAAATTATTCTTTTGTCATGGTGTTTTATTACATCTTCGAAGAAACCTACTAATCTGTGGTTTGGAGATGTATGTCCATTTTTTTCTGCGAATGATGATTCACATAATAAACATAGTACACCTTGTTTACCTACATATGCAATTTTTCCTAAGTCCATGTCATAAGATCCTTGCATTGTTGGATCTATTATGAAGTCACCAGTATAGCAAATTGCTCCATCTTTAGTATTTATAACATACATTACAGCATCTGGGCATGAATGAGATACGGCGATTGGAAAAATTGAGATGTTGCCAAAATTAATTTTTCTGTGAGGTTTAATTAAAATAATGTTTTGTTCATTTACCCCATCTTCCATTAATTCAAACTTTGTAAATTTTGTTGCATATACCTTAAGTTCTGGTATATCTTTTAAAAGGTCTGCTACTGCTCCCATGTTTTCTCTATGACCATGGGTTATAAATAATCCTTTAATTCTTTTTCTATTTTTTACTAGATAAGTAAAGTCAGGCATTATGTAATCAATTCCTAGAAGATTGCCACTTGCAAATTTTATTCCAGCATCAAAAACATAAATATCGTCATCTACTTCTATTACATAGGAGTTCTTTCCACTTTCAGAAAGTCCGCCCAAACCAAAAATCTTTATTTTACTCATATAATATCACCTTCATTTTTTAAAAAATAAGTTCTTCGGTAAATAAATTATACCAGAAAACTTACATTAAATCAATTCTTTTCTTCACTGATCATGTTACTTAGGGATATTATGTCCAAATCTTTATAAAGAATACTGTTGATAAGTATGCGAATATTTTTGGTATCAATGGTGCTATCAATATAATAAATGTCACCACTTGCTATGTTATTTTTTATTTCTAAAAATGTTTGATTGTTTAATACTTTGTTTGTTCTTACTAAATATTTTTTATGATTTTTACATATTTCTTTGTTGGTATTATTAACGTAACAGATATTTGTGTTCTTACTATATTTGTTAATTAAACTTTCTAGTTTGTTAAAGTTTGTTGTTTCATTATTTATTTGTTCAAAGTTACTGGATTTATTAAATGTATCTAAGTTAGTTAAGATACTTATTGTTAAATTATTATTTTTAAAATATTCTATTACATTGTTGTTACTTTCTACAACGAAGCTCACTGCATTTTTTAACGGGTTTCCTTGGGATACAATTTTGTCTTTGTTTTTTTCAAGTGATACCTCGGGATATGTAACATCATAAAGTAAGTAGTAAGAATTAAAAGTGTTTAAATCAATCATATTGTAAAAACTATTTTTTACATTTACAATCCGGCCGTTTAGTCCGGGGGTTATTTCATCATTATTAATTATTGCATTTACATATTTTTCTTCATATTCACTAGAGTGCTTGGTTATTTCTTGATATATTTCATTTTTTTGTAATGTTAAATTTGATATTTTTTCAGTGTAAAAGAAGCTGAATAATGTTATTATCGATATAGATAAAATTTGAATTTTTTTCATATGGTCACCTAGTTAAGTATATGAAAAATAGAAAAAGAAGATGTTAGAAACACCTTCTTTATGTTATCCAAAATGTTTTTTTACTAATTCTGAGCCTCTTTTTGGATCAGCAAATAAAATTTCATAAACAACTTTATCTTTACGTAATTCATTAATGAATTGAACTTCTTCTTTTGTCATTGTGTGATATTCAATTCTTTTGTTTGCAGTTGTTTTTGCTAAAGTATCTGCTCCAAGAAGATAGTCAGATGATACACCAAGAATTGTCATAAATTCTAGGATTGTTTCTAAACTTGGATTACGTGTTTCTTTTTCATAACAGCAAATTGCTGATTTTCCAACACCAACTAATGATCCTAATTCATCTTGAGTTAAGCCTTTTTTTATACGACATTCTTTAAGTCTATTACCTCTTAGCATGATTACACCTCATCTCTGTTCAGACTTAGTATAACAAAATTGGTGTCTTTTTGTAAATATTTTACCACATGTAAATATATTTAGTGATTTAATAGCAATTTATGATGTTTGATTCAATTGTATCGCTGTCTTCATCTTCAGAAATGCTATTTTTTGATGAGATGAATGAGACTTTTTCAGCGATTACTTCGGTGATATACTTAGTTATTGGTTTTTCTTCTTTATTTTCAGGTTCAATTTCGTATGAACGATTTTGAATTCTTCCCTTTATACCAATCATATCACCTTGATGGCAATACTCTTTTGTATTTGATGCCATGCCATTCCAAAGAACAATACGAATAAAATCGGTTTCATATACTCCATTAGCGTTTCGATAGCCGCGGGGAATCGCTAAGTTCACACATGTTCTTTTTTTACCCGTTGATGTTTCTTCAACAATGGGATCAGTTGCAAGTCTTCCAACTAATATTACATGATTCATGAGTCTTTCCTCCTTTCGAGAAAATACTTTAACAAATTGAGCAAAATTAAGCAAACCGCAAATTTGTCTTTTTTTGGGGCTTTTTTTGCATATCTCTCCCACTTTCGAAGCTTCATTTTGCAAAAAAGGGGGGTAATTTTTAAAATTGGCATAGTTGCTGTTGCTATTTGGGTAAATTTTTGGTATCATTATTATGATAGGTAGTGTGATAATATGAATAATCAAGTAGTTAATTTGAATGAAGTGTTAACAAATTTTCAAAAAAGCTATCCAAATTTAGCTAATTTTAAGTATGACCAAGGAATGGATGCTTTAGTTTATGAAGGAAATTATATAAGATTAAATGGATATATGTTAAGTAGAATTAATCCGGTACTCTTTACAATGAGTCCAGATGATATTTTCACATATTTAAAAAATGGATTTTATTATAATACTGATGAAAATGGGTTGTTAAATAATTTATTATCTAAATTAATTATTACTGATGAAGAAGCTGTTTTTATAAAAAATTATATAAAGAGATTTATTACTAGATATAATTTATATTTAAATAATAAAGAATTGTTTGATGGACTTATGGCTAGTGACGAAAATATAAACAATTATATCAAAACTATGCTTGAAAGTAAGAAAATAATTGATGGTGTTAAAAATATTAAATCTAATGATGAACATGATGCTTTATCAATGCTTGCTAATTCTTATAAAAATGAAATGGAAGATGCAAATACAAATAGTTTATCTCAGGGACTTACTTTAACAAGAAGTAATCCAAACTTTGGTAAGTTTAAAGAAAATGAAGAATACTTAAAGAGCTTAGAAGATAAGCAAAAATTTGGAATGGCTGGATTTACCAGAACAATTCTTATTATAGCAAGTGCTGTTACTTTTGGTATGTACTTAGCTTTAAAATTTATGCCATTTTAAAAAGGCTTGGTTAGCCTTTTTTTATTTGACCGAAACGACGGTCTCTTTTTTGGTATTCATTAATTGCTTTTTCCAAGTCTTCAGGTGTGAAGTCTGGAAAATATGTATCTATGAATAAAAATTCTGCATATGATAATTGCCATAGCATGAAGTTACTTATTCTTTGTTCTCCGCTGGTTCTAATTAACAGGTCAATATCTGGAAGTTGTTGGTATAAATTTTTTTGAAATAAGTCTTCGGTTATGTTATCTATTGAAAGTAGATTATTCTTTACTTTTTTGGCTATTTCTTTGGTTGCATGAATTATTTCGTTTCTTCCTCCGTATGAAAGACAAAAGTTAACTGTTAGACCATTGTTATTCTTAGTTGCATTTTCTAATTCATTTATTTTGTTTACTATATCTGGTTTTAATAAAGAATCATCTTTTGAAAATAATACTTTAATGTTTTCTTTATTATATTTATCTTTTGCTTTATTAAACCATTTAATAAATAAATCCATTAGATAATTTACTTCTTCTTCACTTCTTTTAAAATTTTCTGTTGAAAAAACATATAAACTTAAATAATTTGTAAGATGGTGTTCATTTGCATAAAGAATTATTTTTTCTAAAGTTTGTGCTCCGTGTTTGTGTCCTTCACTTCTTTTTAAACCTCTTTCTTGAGCCCATCTTCCGTTACCATCCACTATTATCGCAATGTGATTTATCATTTTTTCACCTTCTTTTTTATTATTATGATTAATAGTATTAATAATGATATCAATACAAGTGCTATATTTTTAACTTGATAATAATTTATATCACTTTCAAGGTATACATCTTGTGTTGTTAATAGTTTATCATTATTGTAAATTGAAACTGTTCCAAGTTTTGTCCCTTTTTTAGTATTAAATTCTATTTTCTCTACCCCATTATATTTATATGTTATATTACTATCATTTTTTAAATATTTGGTGATATTTTCACTACCTGTGATTTCATATGTTTTTTGTTTACTTAATTTTATGGGAATTGTTGTTATTTTGGTATCATCATTTATAATAGATTGTTTACTATAGTTTTTTTCATAATAATTATAAACTAATAATGTATCTTTGATAGCACTTGATGATGTTTCTTGACTTGAATTTATTGCAATAAAAATTAATGATGGATTATCCTTATAATATAGTGATGCTAAACATCTTCCTGCTTCTTTTGTGAATCCACTTTTTGCTCCGGCGATTGGAGTTACATCAATTGAATCGTTTGCATATCTTAAAACTGTGCTTGTTAGTTCAATATTATTTGTTGTAATATATTTTTTTGTTGTAAAGATTTTTTTAAATGTTTTATTTTTTAATGCGTATGTTAATAATTTGCTTAAATTGCTTGCGGTTGAATAGTTTGTGGTGCTATCTTTACCAATTGGATTTGAAAAAGATGTGTTTGTCAAATTTAATTTTTTAGCTAGTTCATTCATTTTACTAATAAATTCGTCATAACCATATGTGTTATTTACAATTGCATTAACAGCATCTGCTCCGCTGGGAAGAATTATTCCATATAATAAATCTAAGTATGTTACTTTGTCATTTACTTTAAAACCTGCTTTAGAATATCCATTTGTTCCTTCGAAGTCTTTATTTGTTATAGTAATGTAAGCATTTAAATCCTCTATTTTTTCTATTGCTACGATTGATGTCATAATTTTTGTCAAGCTTGCTATACTTACTTTTTCATCTGCAGATTTTTCATATAATATTTCATTATCATTAATGTTATAAAGAATAGCATTTTTGGCAGTTATATCAAAGTTTTCTGCTTGAATAGATGTTGGATAGAGAAAAAAGAGGCTTATAAAGAGAATATAAACCTTCTTCATTATTTAGCCTCGTATATTGTACCTTCTCGGGTATCTTTTAAAACTATTCCTTGAACTAATAGTTCTTCTCTAATTTTATCTGCAGTTTCATAATCTTTATTTTTCTTTGCTTCGTTTCTTAGATTTATTTTTGCTAATATTTCTTCTTCATTTGGAAGCGTTATTTTTTCTTGCTTAAGTAAGTCTAAACTTAGTACTTCATCAAAACTATGAACTAGTTTATATTTTGTTCCCATGGATACGTCACTTTTTAATAAATCATGAAGCACTGTGATTGCATTTGCAGTATTTAAATCATCTTCAAGACAGTCTGTGAATAATTTTTTCCAGTGATTAAATTCTTCTTCATTTACATCTTGTTCAAATTTTAATGCTAAAGTTTTATTTTTTAATTTCTTATAAGCATTTTCTGCTCCATCTAGTGAGTCATATGAAAATGTTAATTGACGACGATAATGACTTAACAGGCACATATATCTAAAACTTAATGGATTATAGCCTTTTTCTTTTATAAGACTTACTGTTAGTATTGCTCCATGGCTTTTACTCATTTTTCCACTTTCATCATTTAAGTGTTCATTATGAAACCAATAATTACACCATTTGTGTCCAAGATATGCTTCACTTTGAGCTATTTCATTTGTGTGATGTGGAAAGATATTGTCTACTCCACCACCATGAATGTCTAAATATTCGCCTAAATATTTGATACTTATTCCAGTACATTCAATGTGCCATCCAGGATAACCATATCCCCATGGGCTTTCCCATTTTAGTTCTTGATCTTCAAACTTAGATTTTGTAAACCATAAAACAAAGTCATTTTGATTTCTCTTTGAGTTATCTTCTTCGACTCCTTCACGGACACCTACTACCATTTCATCTGCTTTATGATTTGTTAATTTATAATAGTCATCTAATTTTGTTGTATCAAAATATATATTTCCACCCGCAGCATATGCATATCCTTTTTCTAAAAGAACACTTATAATTTTTATATATTCATCAATATTTGCTGTTGCTGGGCTTACGATATCAGGTACTCTATTATTAAGAAGTTCAAAGTCATGAAAAAATGCATCAGTGTAAAATCTTGCAATATCCATTACTGTTTTATGTTCTTTTTTAGCACTTGCTACCATTTTATCATCACCAGAATCTGAATCACTAGTTAAATGACCTACATCTGTTATGTTCATTGCTCTTTTTACATCATAGCCTAAATATCTTAGAGTTTTTTCTAAAATGTCATGACCAATATAATTTCTCATATTACCAATGTGGGCATAATGATATACTGTTGGTCCACATGTATACATCTTAACTTTTCCTTCTTCAACTGGTTTAAACTCTTCAATTTTTCTTGTGAGAGTATTGTATATTTTCATGATTTTCCTCCTTAGTAATTGATATCTTCATTTGTTGTTAACATAAATGTTGCTTCGTTTTGTTCATTTATACCTTTTAGTATTATTGTATAGTCTGTTTTTTCAACCTTTTGCTTATATTCTGCTAGAGTTCCAAGTTCCAATCTTCTAATTCTATGGTCATTTATAACCATTACTTGAGCTACTTGCTCTCCTTCTCTTTCACAGTTTTCTTCTTTACATCTATTGTCAGTTATTTTTTCTAACTTTACATATACTTCTTCATTTACTTTGGCATAGTCTCCGACTTTTAATGTAAAGTCTCGGTCGAAATAACTATACACTTTATCTCCGCCATAGAAAAAATTATAAACATAAATTCCTACAGCTATAAATAATCCTAGTACTACTAGCCAACCTATTCTAAATTTCATTATTTAATCCTTCTTAATATTTCATCTTTACCAATTAAGTATAATGTATCTGCTAGTTCTGGTCCATGCATTATTCCACTTGCAGCTATTCTTATTGGCATGTATAACATTTTTCCTTTTACACCAGCTTTTTCTTTTACTTCATTTATGACGTTTGCAAGTGTATCAACTGTCCAGTCAGTTGTGTTTTCAATACATTCTTTGAAAACTTTTACAACTTCTTTTGTTTGTGGATCACTATTCATAAATTCTTCAGCATCTGGTTCAATTTCAAAGTTTGTGTCAAAGAATTTTTTTGTTAATTCATTTATTTCATTTCCATAATTTAAATGACTCTTGTAGATAAGAAGTAATCTGTTAATCCATTCTTCACTCTTTCCTGTGCAATCATTTTTAAAATATTTTTTAATCCAATTTAGGTAATCTTCATCACTCATGTTATTTATATAATGATGATTAAACCATTGTAGTTTCTTTACATCATATTGACTAGATGATTTACTTATTCTTGTTTCATTGAAATTTTTAATTAACTCTTCCATTGTAAATATTTCTTGATTATTTTCTGGACTCCATCCAAGTAATACTAAATAGTTTACAACTGCACTTGGTAAATATCCTTGATTGTATAAGTCCATGAATGATGCATCACCATTACGCTTAGATAGTTTGTTTCCATCTTCTCCTAAAACCATTGCTACGTGAATATATGTAGGTTTTTCCCAGCCAAATGCTTCATATAATAAATTATATTTTGCAGTTTGATCTAAATATTCCTTACCACGTATAACATGAGTTATTTCCATTAAATGGTCATCTATTACATTGGCAAAATTATATGTTGGAAATCCATCACTTTTTAATAAAATTTGATCATCTAAAATACTATTGTCTATTTTAATCTTACCATAAATTACATCTTCTACTAAAGTTTCTCCTGTTTTAGGCATTTTTTGTCTAATAACATATGGGACACCATTTTTTAAATTTTCTTCAATTTTTTCTTTACTTAAACGTGAACATCTTCCATCATATAAAAATGGTTTTTTACGTTCGTCAGCTCTTGCACGCATGTTTGCAAGTTCTTCTTCGCTACAAAAGCAATAATAAGCTTTACCCATTTCTACTAGTTTTAAAGCATATTCTTTATAAATATCTTTTCTTTCGCTTTGGATATATGGTCCATATCCTTTTTCGTTGTTTGGACCTTCATCAATTTTGAAGCCACAAATATCTAGAGTGTTATAAATAAAATCTATAGCTCCTTCAACTTGACGTTCTTGATCAGTATCTTCGATTCTTAAAATAAAATCTCCATTATATTTTTTTGCTAATAAATATTCAAATATTGCTGTTCTTAAATTTCCTATATGCATGTATCCAGTAGGACTTGGTGCATAACGTGTTCTTACTTTCATATTAATTCTCCCTCTTAATTACCGTCAAAGAAACATTTAACTAGTTCAATGACTTCGTCGTAGTCTTCTTTACTACATTTTTCAATAAAATCGATGTGTCTTTCTTTAAAATCAACACTTCTTAAATGTTCACATAATGCTGAACCACTTATTTTTTTTAAACTCTTGAATTGATAATGGGTTGGAAATGTCTTATTGTTTGTACTTATTGGACATAACACTACCATGTTTGTAAATTGATTAAATAATCTGTTGCTAAGTACCAATGCTGGTCTAACTCCCTTTTGCTCGTGTCCTTTTATTGGACTAAAATTAATGTATACTATATCTCTTTCTTGCGGTACATAATTTACCATAACTCTTTCCCCTTTGCTTCGTCCCAAGTAAATTCATCACATTCATTAGGACCTTCATAATCTTTGATTCTTTGTTTTAATGAAACTCTTGGTCTTGCAATCTTTTTGATTATTATTTTGTCCTCCTCTCTTACCATACTTACCGAATCTCCTGATTTAAGATTTAGAGCGTCTAAAAAAACTTTTGGTATTCTTATTCCATTGGAATTGCCCCATTTTTGAACTTTGTATCCCATATATATCCCTCCACCTATAATATAGACTAAGTATATATTAAAAGTCAAGTAAATTTTTATAATTTGCTAACTTTTATTAATTATTTTGAAAGTTTTTTATGTAACTTATCTCTGGAAAATAATTTGTTATTTCATTTTTTAAATATTTTTCCTTATTATAAAGGTTTGGATACTCACTTAAATCTTTTCCTAGACATATTTGTTCAAATATTCTGGCTCTATCTTCTTTCTCACTACTTCTTCCATATGCATCTACGAAATATACATCATTATTATCTTCATAATTACTTAATGTATCATTATATGTTTCATTAATATAATACTTGTGTGAATATGAAAAACCATAATTATTTAAGGAACTCCATGCATCGTATGTATAACCATTTAGTATTAAATAATTATCTATCGTATGCATTGTTTCATGAGCAAGAACCTTAAGTATGCTATTATTTGCTTTGGCAACAATAATGTATGTATTATTCTTTTGATAAGATAAACCTACTACATCAGTTAAGTTATATCCGTCTTTGCTTCCCTTTATGTCACTTGCTAAATAAATCTTTAGACCATTCATATCCATTTCATAGAATCTTGAAAAGAATTCTTTATTAAACATCAAAAAATAATCTTCAACATAGCTTAAGGCATTTACTATATCATTATAATTTGTTAATTTACTAATCTCATAATCGCTATGTAATCCATTATCTACATCAAAACTAATTGTTACATTATAGTTGTTCTTTAAATATTTTATTTTATTGTTAATTAATATATTTTCATAACTACTTGCGGTGTCAATATCAGTTTTTTCTATACTTGATAAATCGTAAATATATATGTAATTATCTGTTAATAGATATAGATTTGTCAAAGACATATGCATGTTATTTACTTTTTCTTTTACTTTAAATAAGTCTATGTTTTTTAGATTACTCTTGTTATATAGGTTATATATACTTATTTCTTTATCATTTAATATATATAGATTATAACTATTACTTACCATAATTATTTTGCTTTCAATATCATCCTTCGGTGATGAAAATTCTTTATAATCATTATTTTTTATATTATACACTTTAATTTTGTTATTAGTATAAGTAATTATTCCACTTTCATATTGACTATATTTCTTTATATTAATTTCTTTTAAATTACTATCTTCATATAAACTTATTTTATTTAATATTTCATTTTTTCTAACAAGTAAGCAAGTCTCTTTGCAAGAAGATGTCATAACAATAGGATATTCTGTATTGTTACTTTGATATATATTATAATTTAAGGCATAATCATAATCACTTGTTGTATTTGCTTCATTTATTAGATTAAAATATATATCATAAGTTTTTATACTTGATTCATTTTTACACACTATATAAGGAATTCCACCTTCATTTTGAAGTTTGCAACTGGCATCTGTTGTATATTTATATTCTTCGTCATTTGAATTTTGGGTATTTAACTCTCTTAAAAGATAAGAGTTACCACTATGATATAAGATATAAATATATTCATTAGTTACTACTTCATTTACTTTTTCATAACCATCACTATTTAGTGTATACTCTTGAACTGGTAAGATTACTTTGATATTTTTTTTTGTATAATCTTCATATACCTTTAGCCCAAGTAAGCAAAGTGATAGAATAATTAGTAAACCTAGAAATGTTAAAAACGGTTCTTTCTTCATAGTAATCTCCCTCATAAATATTTTACCATAATAGGCATTAAAAAAACAAGATTTTAATCCTGTTTCATATTTGTAATAACTCTGGCTCCATCGCTTGCTGCGGTTATAAGTTGATATGTATCTTTTTTAATAATATCACCGATTGCATACACACCTTTTATTTTAGTTTCTAATTTTTCATTTACTATAACATATCCTTCATTATCTAGAATATTGCTTTCTATAAATTCTGTTGCAGGTCTATATCCTACATAAATAAATACTCCGGATACATTAATAGATTTTCCACTATCTAATATAATTGATGAAATTTTTTCTTCTTCAGTATTTATTTTCTTTATATTACTGTTATAAATTATTTCTATTTTACTGTTATTTTTAACTTGTTCTACTAATGAAGCTTCACCTCGAAAACCATCTCTTCTGTTTATTAAATATATGTGATTTACAATATTTGACAAATATAAAGCTTCTTCAAGAGCACTATTACCAGTACCAACAACTGCTATATCTTTATCTTTATAAAAGAATGCATCACACATTGCACATGTTGATAAACCCTTACCAAGTAAACCTTGTTCTTCCTTAAGACCCAGAAATTTAGGTTTTCTTCCCATTGCCAAAATAACTTTCTTTGTTTCATAAGTATTTTTATCTGTTATTACTTTTTTTACTTTGCTATCTAAATCAAGTGATTTAACTTCTTCAAATGTGTATGGAATATTTAACTCTTTGATTTGACTTTCAAGTATTGCTGCAAATTCTGGTCCTTCAATATTTATTAACCCTGGATAATTACTAACCTTATCTATATTATTTAGTAAACCACCAACCATACCTTTATCAATTAAAAGTACTTTTTTGTTACTTCTTTTTGCATAGATACCCGCAGTAATTCCACTAATACCCATTCCTATTATTATAATGTCATACATAACATCACCCCATTAAAATCTTATTACTTCATTTTCATCTTGATTATATAAATCTTCAAATTTTCCTTTTCTTCCAGTTATCATTATTATTATTAACCCAACTACTATCATTAATACAGAAATTATTTGAGCTATTTTAAATCCTCCAAGCATTAATGAATCTGTTCTCATACTTTCAATTATGAACCTACCTAGTCCATACCACATTAAATATAATGCAAATGGTTGACCGACTTTAGTATATTTCAAACGACGTGCTATTAAGATAATTATAAATCCAAGTATGCACCATAGAGATTCATATAGGAATGTCGGTGTATAATATATTCCTCCGATATTCATTCCTTGAATGATAAAATCTGGAATATGTAAACTTTGTAAATGTTCAAGAGTAGTCGCTGCTCCATGTGCTTCACTATTAAAGAAATTACCCCATCTACCTATTGCTTGAGCAAGTAATAATGCTGGAACTAAAAAATCTATAAATCTTATGGCTCTAGCATTATATTTTTTACAATATAAAATTATTACAATTAATCCAGCAATTAATCCACCATGAATTGCAAGACCACCTTCCCAGATTTTAAATACATCCCAGAAATTATCATATAAATTTAAATTAAATAATACGTAATATATTCTTGCTCCGATGATTCCTGCAATTATTGCCCAGAAACACATGTTAAAAACAAATTCTGTTGGATATTTATACCTTTTTGCTTCTTTCATAACCATTGTTAAACCAATCATAACCCCGATAATGATAAGTACTGAGTACCACTCAACTTTAAAATTACCTATTGTAAAAATATATCTATTCATGTTTCACTCTCCACAAATATTATAACATTATTTTAGTATTTTTGCCAAGAATTCTCCAGTATAAGATTTTTTATTTTTTGCAACTTCTTCAGGTGTACCTAAAGCAATTACTTTTCCACCATTTTTTCCTCCATCTGGACCTAAGTCAATTATATAATCTGCTACCTTTATAACATCTAGATTGTGTTCAATAACGATAACAGTATCACCATTATCAACAATACGATTTAGTATTACTAATAATTTTTTAATATCATCTGAATGAAGACCCGTTGTTGGTTCATCTAATATAAATAATGATTTACCTGTTGCTTTCTTTTGTAATTCTTTTGCAAGTTTTACACGTCCAGCTTCTCCACCTGATAATGTCGGTGCTGATTGACCTAATTTAATGTATGAAAGACCTACATCCATCATAACCTTTAATTTATTATATATCTTAGGTACATTTTGAAAAAATTCTAAAGCTTCACTAACTCTCATATCTAAGACTTCACTAATGTTTTTGCCTTTATATTTTATTTCTAGAGTTTCTCTATTGTATCTTCTTCCTTTACATACATCACATGGAACATATACATCTGCTAAGAAATGCATTTCAATTTTCTTAACTCCATCACCCCAACAATTTTCACATCTTCCACCTTTAACATTGAATGAAAAACGACCTTTGTCATAACCACGCATCTTTGCTTCTTTAGTTTCTGCAAATAAATCACGAATATCATCAAATACTCCGACATATGTTGCGGGATTACTTCTTGGAGTTCTACCAATTGCATCTTGAGTTATTTGAATAACTTTATCAATATTTTCAAGACCTATAATTTCCTTGCATTTACCTGGTACTACTTTGCTTCGATATAATTCATTAGCTATTTTTTTATATAATACCTCATTTATAAGAGAAGATTTACCTGAACCTGATACACCTGTTACAACTACTAATTTATTTAATGGTATATCAACATTTACATTTTTTAAATTATTTTCTTTAGCACCTTTGATGCTGATTTTTTTACCATTTCCTTTTCTTCTTACTTTTGGTACTTCAATTTGAAGTTCTCCACTTAAATATTTTCCAGTTAAACTATTTGGATTTTTCATTACTTCTTCAGGTGTTCCTGCAGCCATTATTTGTCCACCGTATTCACCAGCACCTGGACCAACATCAACTAGAAAGTCTGCTGCAAGCATTGTATCAGTATCATGTTCTACTACTATTAGTGAGTTTCCTAAATCACGCATTTCTTTTAAAGAATTAATAAGTCTTTCATTATCTTTTTGGTGAAGTCCAATACTTGGTTCATCTAAAACATATAATACTCCGGATAATTTAGATCCAATTTGAGTTGCTAACCTTATACGTTGGGCTTCTCCACCTGATAGTGTTCCAGCACTACGAGTTAAAGTTAAATATGATAAACCAACATTATTTAAAAACTCTAATCTTGATATAATTTCTTTTAGTATTAAACTACTTATTTCTTTTTCTTCATTTGTTAAGTTAATTTTTTTAACAAAGTCTAATAAATCTCCGATTGACATATCGGTCATATCAAAAATATTCTTATCATTAATATATATAGATAATACTGATTTTTGTAATCTTTTACCTTTACATACAGGACATTCTGTTTCTACCATGTATCCTTGCAACCAATCTCTTATCCATCCACTTTTAGTTTCAACATATCGTCTTTCTAAGGCAGGTATTACTCCTTCATATGGACCTGATGTATGTCTTGTACTTCCATTTTTAGATACGTAATTGTATTCTAATATTTCATTTGTTCCATATAATATGTAGTTAAATTTTTCTTCTGGTATATTTTTTACTGGTTCATACATGTTAATGCCATATCTATTGCAAACAGCTTCAATTTGAGTAAAATATGTATTTGAATCCATGCTTAAAGCAGTTATTGCTCCTTCAATAATTGATTTATCTGGGTTTGGTATTAATAATTCTTTACTTATATGTAGTTTTGTACCTAACCCTTTACATTCTTCACATGCTCCATATGGTGCGTTAAATGAAAATAGTCTTGGTTCTAGTTCAGGTATTGAATAATTACATATCTTACATGCATACTTTTCACTCATAAAAATTTCTTCATCATCTACAAGTAAAACAACTTTACCATCTGCTTTTTTGGTACTTGCTTCGATTGCTTCAAATATTCTTCCATATTCTTCATCATCAACGGTTATTTTGTCCATTATTATATCTATATTATCTTTAATATTTTTTTCTAAAGTTATTTCTTCATTTAGACTCATATTTTTTCCATTTACTCTAACCTTAGAATATCCTTCTTTTCTTAGTTCATCAAATAAATCTTTATGAGTTCCTTTTTCTCCATGCACAACCGGAGCCAAAATTGTTACATTTTTGCCCTTATATTCCATAACTTTGTTAGTCATTTCTTCTATACTTTGTGATTTTATAGGTATATGATGATTTGGACAATAAGGATGACCTATTCTTGCAAATAGTAGTCTCAAATAATCATATATTTCTGTTATTGTCCCAACTGTTGAACGAGGATTTTTATTAGTTGATTTTTGATCTATAGATATTGATGGACTTAATCCTTCGATTGAATCAACATCAGGTTTATCATTTACACCAATAAATTGTCTTGCATAGGCTGACAAGCTTTCAACATATCTTCTTTGTCCTTCTGCATAAATTGTATCAAATGCTAAACTACTTTTTCCACTACCTGAAACACCAGTCATAACAACTAGCTTATTTTTAGGTATTTCAATATCAACATTTTTAAGGTTATTTTCTCTTGCACCTTTAATTATTATTTTATCTGTATTTGCCATTTCTAACACCTCTTTTTTTATTTTGACACAAAATCTTTTTTCGATACACGAATACTATATCACAAACATGCATTTGTGTCAAATATTCTTTTGTATTTTTTAAAAATTTAATTATTGTTTCCAATTTTTGTCCTTTACGTAAATGTGCAATATTATATTTGACAAAATCATATATTTGTGGTAGAATATGAGGCACTTAAAGGGATAATTTTTCCATTACGAAGGGGGTACGAATTATGTACGAAGAAGGAAATAAAAATTTAAGTTTAAATTGGGGATCACTTCTTATTAAATTAGTGATTCTTGCAGTTATTGTATTCCTTGCTGGATTGATTTTTACTAAAGTTACTGGTAAAAGTTCAAGTAATAATACATTAGCTAGCTCAAATAGTGATTATATTACAAATATCGGCACTATGAAAACTGCTGCATTTGAATATTTCACTAAATCTAAATTACCTGAAAAAGTTGGAGGTACTGAAAAGCTTACTTTAGCTCAAATGATTAACCAAAAGTTATTAATTGATTTTACTAACGATGGTAAAGTTTGTGATACTAATTCAAGTTATGTTCAAGCTACTAAAACTGCTGATGGTAATTATGCTTTAAAGGTTAGTTTAACTTGTGGAAAACAATCAGACTTTATAGTTACTACTATTGAAAGTGCTGATACATGCTCAAGTAGTGATACTTGTAAAGACAATGCAACTAACTCAGATGTTGTAATTGATACTACAACAAATAATAATGGTAAAGTAGATAATAACAAGACTACTACTAAAGGAAATACTGGTTCTAGTTCAACAAGTACTAGTTCATCTAATAGTTCTAGTTCTAGTACTACTACAAAGAGTACAACTACTGTAACTGTTAAAACTACTGTAACTGTTAATGTAAGTTGTGGAAGTTGTTGTTTCGATTGTGGAAGTGATACTAAACCTACACCAACACCAGATCCAACACCTACTCCATCTAAAGTAAGATATTATAAGTATAGAAAATGGAGTGAATGGTCAGATGGATATTCTTATGAAAAAGATGCTGAAAACAAATCTACTGAAACAGTTACTTATAACTATTGTAAAGTAGATACTAAAACTATTTACTCAACTAGTTGGGTTGGTTCTTCATCAAAGAGTACTTCATACAATTACGAATTACAAATGTTAAATATTCCTGATAACGTTAATGATTTGTCTATCGTAAGAAACAGTATTTCGTACTTCAGCAATAATTTAACTGATTACCAAGCATACCTTGATAATAAATATAATGTATATCAAACTGGTAATGACTTTAAATGGGATATTGTTCCTAAAAATGCTACAGTATTTAGAGCTTCAGCATTAACTAGAAATAATTTTGGGTTCATAGTTCAAGATGCTTACCTTTCTGGTGGTACTTATAGAACTAGAGTTACTATTAATTTCTATAATGGTAATGGTGTTGTTCCATATTCAAGTGAAAAAGGTTCTGTTTACTTTGTTCCATTAAAATTCAATGTAACTTATACTGATAAGAATACATGTGTAAGAGATACTGAAGCAAATGCTAGTAAATATCCTGGATACACTAAATCAGATAAAAAAGTGGAAGTTAAATGGATACATAGAACTCCTATATATACATGGAGCAAAGAAACTTCATTAGCTGGTTGGGAATATACAGGTATCTATGAAGATAGAAATGCTTAATTATTAAACTTAAATTCAAGATAGATTTGTAACTAATCTATCTTTTTTTATTGTATTTTTTTATTAATTATGGTAATATTTAATTGATGACATCTTGCTCCTTTCATGCATAATATATATACCAGAATGTATATTATGTCATATGAGATGTCATTGTACTGCTAAAGACCATTAGAAATATCTAATGGATCTTTTTTATTTTGATGCAAAATAAAAGATAGTCTATTTTTAACTATCTCAATATTCTTTAATTAACTAACATTTTGTTGTTGGACTAGCAATACAGTTAGCACAAACATCAAATTGATCTTTAACTTCTCCAAATGAACCTACCATCTTAAATACAATACTTACGATTAGTGGAACGAAGAAGATACATATACCAGCAATAACACGATTTAATAGTGATTTTGCTGCTTTTGATACAGCTTTATCATCACTGGCAATAACTGCTTTTCCTAAATCAACCATACCAAATATAATTAATAAAATAGGAATCACAATTTTAAATACTAGTAGAAACATTCCTATAGTATAGAAAATATCACGTGCATCAGTACAAAAAGTCATAAATAACACTCCTCCCTTTGTATACATTTATTTTACCCTAAAATAGCTGTAAAGTCAATCTTTTATGATATTTACTTTGTAAATATTTCACCTTTATATGATGTATCACAACCATTATAAGGATCTGTTAAACAAACAACACAATTTTCATAATCTTTTTTTAATTCATCATTAAATCCTGCTACCATATTAAATAATACTTTAATTAATAATGGAATAAAGAAAATAATGATACCAGTTACAATTCTTCTTAATAATGTTTTAGCAGCTTTTGATACAGCTTTATCATCACTTGATACTGTTGCTTTACCTAAGTCAATTGATGCTAGAACAATAATTAATATTGGTACTACTATTTTTATTATAAATATTACTTTACCAATTATTTGCCATATTGTTGCACTTTTGTAACAAAATTCCATTTTAAACCTCCCTATCTAAATATACTAAATATACCTGATGAATGACTTCCTTCCACTCTACTGAATCCTAGAGCTGTTAAAAATTCATTTAATACTCTTTGATCATCAAGTTTATCATCTAAGCATGGTAAGTTATAAAATACTTTACTACCACTTTCTTTTTCAAAGTCAATTACATCTTTTTCATTTAATACACTTCTGTTAAGAACTATCTTATCATTTCTTAACTTTTCAAATATACTATTATCTTTCCGTATTAATTTATTTAATTTAATTAATCCCGGTTCAATTAAGTATACCATATCTTGGCAGTAATCTTCAATATCTGCATCGTTAATATCCACTAAAATTACATCATAATTAGCATTTTGAGATACAAAATCATTAAAACTGATACTTGATATGCTTTCTAGAGATGAATCATTAAAATAAACAAAATCATTTTTATCAACTTCAACCGCTTTAACTTTATAGCTTTTTTCTAAATGTAATTTAAGTAAATATACTAATGTTGTTGCTCCGGCATGGTCTGTTACATTTTTAAAACCTATTACCTTTTGACCAATTTTACCTTTAGTATTATCAATTGCTCTTTCATTTAATGCAGGTTTCTTAAAACCACTTATATTATGGTAGTTTGCTACATCTTTATATTGATTTGGATTATCAATTAAATACTTTACAGTATTAACATCATTAGTAAAGTTATATATACCCATTGATATAAGTTGAGAAATATACATTGGTGAATTAACTTTTTCTGAATCATCTAATAAAATAATTACTTTAGACATATCAAAATTAACTGATAAATTTTGCATTACATTTATATCTTCATATCCTTTTATAGCAGTTATATCTATAATCATTTTATTATAATAGAAACTTTGAAATTGTTGAATTAATTCATCAACACTAAATTCTCCGTTTATACTTTTAATTACATCAATATTTAAGCTTGCTAATAATGATTGATATTTATTTGAAATTATTACATTCATAATTTATTTCCTTTCTAATTATATTTTCTATCTAAAGACCCTACAAAAGTCTTTGTTTGCCCCTTTATTCTATACATACCTACTTCACCAATAATTGGCAAATTAAAACGATAAAATACTTGTACTTCATAATATATTTTACCTGTTTTAGCACGAAGTTCATTAAAACAATAATAGTATTTTGCACTTCCATCAGATAATTCAATATCACCTTCTAAGTCTGTTGCACCATACCATCCTTCCGGACATTTACTTGTTGTTTTATAACTTTTTTGCTTTGCAAAACTATTAATTATTTTTGCAGACTCATCTGTTACTCCTTCATATTTTTCAATGATTGTTAGCATCCTATTTTTAATGGTATATGCTTTTGAATAACTAAGAATTAAAGTTAAGAAACATGCAAAAATTAGAATAAAAAATATTATTAATTGAAATGACCATGTAGATTCACTTACTGTTTTCATGTTTTCTCCTTAATCTTGGTATATTACCTTAGTTTGAGCTTTTGATTGGAAATTATATATTTGTCTTATAATTGGTAAATCCATTTGAAAAAATACTATTACTTCATAATAGTTTCCTAGTACAAAGTCATCAGTTGCAACGGTATTACCAAGTACATCCCCACCTGTTAAGTAACTATCTACTCCTTCAGTTGCTCTTACTTCTCTTATACATACCGTAGCATCTTGATTTGATGTTATTCTACTTCCATTTCTTTCAAAACCAACATATCCTTCATCTTCTGGACATTTTCCAGTTGTTCTATATGAAGTGTTGGCAAGTAAATCAACAATTTCTTCATTTAAATTTTCATTAGAATCATCTAAATACTTACCACCATTTAATTCAAGTATATTTACTATTTCATCTTTTACACCAAAGGCATTTGAATTATTTATTGTTAGTGCCATAATTGCTGTAAAAAGTAAAATAAAAAGTATAACTATTTGAAATATAGCTGTCATACTTATGGATTCTTTCATAATTCATCCCCTATCCTTTAAATGGGCAATAAAAAACATTGTCACCTGTTCCAAAATAATTATTTGTGTCGTCTTCTTCGCCTGTTTGTTTTTGTCTCATTTTACATTCACACATATAATCTGATCCAGTGCTAGAGCTTGCTCTTTGTCTTGCTTCTTCACTACAATTACAAATTGCATTCCTACATTGGGCAGTTCTATGAAAGTTATTGTTTAGTAGTGGCCATAAAAAGCCGAAAAAAAAGGCCGCCAAGATACCAATTGATATTGCAACAATAACTGTTATATTCAATTCTCCTGTAGCCTCTTTCATTCTTTCACCTCTTTATTAATGACTTAACCATTGCCTTGAGCATTTCCTCCGCCTTGAGCATTTCCTCCGTCTTGAGCGTCTTTAAAGTTAATTACTTCATCGTTTCCACAAGTACATGTACCTTCTTGAACGTTGACGCTTTTAACAGATGCTTCTGGGCAGATATTTCTACAAGTATTTCTTGCAAGTCCTGCTTGAATACCTGGCCAAATGAAGAAATAGAAGAATGCTCCAACAGCTGCAATTGCAACTACTGTAACAACAGTCATGTTTAATTCGCCTGTAGCTTCTTTCATCTTTTTTAATCCTCCTTTATTTTATATAATTATTATAACTTAAATTAAGTTAAATATCAATTATTTTTAATAATTTTTTGCTTTATTACATGTCCATAAGTTGTACAACTGCTAAAACTAATAAAATCATTAGACCAAAACCAGTTGTTATTAACATACTCATTGTTTTATTTTCCATCTTTTCTAGACGATTTTTATATCTTGTTTCTCTAGCTTTTTGTTGAAGATTTGATATTGATTTTGAGAATGTTAAAATTTGTTCTTGTTTTCTTTCTTGACGACCTAGACTTAAACGATATAAAAGTCTCATCATACGCATTGAATCTCTGACTGGATATTTTCTTGCAAAGTTCATATATGGATCTATTGAATCATCTCCGGCATTAATTGAATCAATCATTTCTTGAAGCCCTTCTCTAAATATCTCCGGAGCTTCTGCCATTGATTTACCTATTGCAACTGGTACGGTATAATGTTGAATAAGTATTTCTAAGTTTTTTAGATAATGTGGTAACATTGAATCTATATCTGCCATATGTCTTTGATAATATTTCTTTATATCATTATAACCTGTTTTAAATACATAGTAACCTGCTACTACAATTATTAATATCTTAACACTATTTAAGCTTTTAATCATTATTGCAAAACCAAGTGCCATTGTTATAAGACCATTTTTTATTCTTTTATTAAATAATATATCGGGATTAACATTATTTCCATATTTAGCACGAACTAAAAAGTCCCAATCTTTTTCTTTTAGTTTCATAAAAAGCATTTGATTATCACTAATAAGTTGGTTAATACTTATTTGACCTGTTATAGTCATTATACCAAATACAATTATTGCTATTATTATTATTTCTATTTGCATTATTCTACCCCCACATCTTCATTATAATACTTTTCTCCGGTCATAAGGAAGTAAGCATTTATAAGAACTATAGCATGAAGTATAAGTTGAACATACCATGTATCAAGTAGTTTAATGTAATTTTCTTCACCAAGCATGAATCTTAATACTACAACTAAGAAATATAGAATTAAACCAAATCTTAAGAACTTAGCATGGAAGTTGTTACGATCCATTTGATCACGATATACACCTTCTACTAAAGCATCAATATCTAATGACATATTTTCTAAAGCTTGCCCTGAATCTCTGGCACCTTCTTTAGTAATTTGTAAGAATAATTGATGCATGTTTTTAACCATATAAAATGGATATAAATTATTAAAATATTGAATTGATTCATCAATAGTACCATTTTGATATGACATATCAATCATTTTTTTTACATCACTTAGAACTGGTTCTTCTAAGATTCCGGAGTCTCTTACACCTTCTAGGGATTTAACAAAACTTTGAGTTGTATTAAATTCCATTATAACATTGGTTGTATATGTTTGAATTTGTTCAAATATGTATTCACTATATACTCTTTGAAGTCTTAAATAAGCAAGATATGGTATTGTTGATATAGCAACTATTGCATATATTACTGCTATAATGATACTATAAAAGTAAAAGTAACCAACTAATCCAGCAAGACCACCTAGAATAACTATTTGACTTATGTATTGACGTGGGGTATATTCTTGTCCAAGCTCTATTGCTTTTTCTCTAACCATTTTAAATGAATATGGAGCATACTTATCATAAGCACGTGTTGCATTTGTAACAAAAAATTTATAAACGTTTTCACCTGGATTACGTCTTGCTACTAAAACAACAATAGCTATAATAAGTAGAATTATTAACTCTGGTAAATATTTCATTTTTACTCCTTTCTATAAACTTTCAATTACAACTTCTTCGTTGGTATTATTTCCTTTTGATTTAACAAAATAATCTTCTTTGATAGTTACACCTTGAACACCAAGATAATCTATTAAATACTTTGATGGATTATTAAAACTATATTTGCCATCTAGGCTTTTCTTAAATATAATATTTGATTTAGCTTCATTATTTTCATCTACATAAAACTCAACTACTTCGATTATTTCACGTTGAAATCTACCTAGTTCTTTACTCATATAACCTTTTACGTGAATACCTATTTGAATATATCTATGAATTGATTTTAAGAATTGTTCAATATCTTGGCTATTTTCAAGTAAGCTATATAAACGCATTGGAATATTTAATGCTCTATCTGAGTGAATTGTTGATATAATGTTGTGCCCAGATGATATTGAGTTACGAACTGCAGTAACAGCCTCAGCACTACGAACTTCGGATAGTAATATCCATTTTGGATTCTGTCTCATACAAGTTACTAATACATCAGAATATGATGCAATATTATTTGTTTTCATAGCTACTATGTCTCTATGTGGAAATATCTTATCTAAGTGAAGTTCCAATGTATCTTCGATAGTTATTATCTTTTCATTTTCTTTTGTATGTGAAGCTAAATACTTAACAAGTTCTGTCTTACCTGAACCAGTTTCACCACTTACCATGATGTTACAGTGTCCTTCAACACAAGTCATTAAGAAATCATGTAAATCTTCAGTAACATATTTTTCATTAATAAGCTTTTCTTTGTTAAGACGGATTTTGGCTGGCGTCTTTCTGATAACACAACATATTCCATTAGTTGCAATTGATTCATGTACGAAATTTAAACGCAATTCTGCTGATTCTGCATCTAGAAAAGGATGTGCCATATTAAATGTTTTACCCATTACATTGGAACATTGAAAAGCAAGCTTTTCCATTAAAGCATTATTAATCTCAGGTCTTTCAACCCTATAAATACCTTTATCAAGAGTTTTTAGCCAAACTTGACCTCCGTTTGAATATGAAACGTCTGTAATATTATCTTCCTCTAAAAACTCTTTTAAAGGTCCAAAATCTATTTGTGAAAATATAGCATCATTCACAAAAATCACCTCTTTTATTCATTATTATTTTCTTCTACACTTTGTTCTTCAGGATTCTTTCTTGCTAAAGAATCAATTATTTTTACAAGTTCTTGATTACTTATTTCTGTTTTTGCTTCTTCATCTTGATTATTTTTATTAACTGGTACTGGATATATAGTCATATTTGCTAAGTATTCAACCTTTTTTAAATATGTGTACATTTCAGTATTAACTGCAAATGATAACCATGCAGGTTCTCTGCCACTAGTTACATCAAAAACATTTTGTCCTTTGTCATCTTTAACACTAAGTACTTCAATATTTTTAATAAATTCTTCATAAATCCATTTACCATCAACTTTAGTAAGTAACCATAAATCTATTTTATCTCCTGGATATATTGAATTAGCATATGTAGTTTTATTATTAGCTTTTAACCAATACATCTTATAGTTTTCTGGAACTCTTTCCAAATCTCTTTCAATTAATTTATCTTTTGTAATTACTTGAGCTTTGTAAAACATTTCTCCGATAGCTATAGATGTATCATTTTTAACATAATAACCTATTAATTGACTAGATGATGTTACAACACTTGCTTTTCTTAGTGCTTCACCATTTACTTCAACATATTCAATATCATCTTTAGTAATAACTGTACCTGCTGTTAAAACTTTATTAGCAACAGGTACCTTTTGCGGTTTTACTGCTCTATCTAAAGTAATGCTATAGGCAATCCACAGGGCAATAACACCTGCAAGTACACCTAAAATCGTAACAGTGTTACGATTTAATAATAGGTTTCTAATCTTATTTATTATATTTGACATAGTTATGCTCCCTTTCTTTCAGATTGTGCATCTATTAAAGCCTTAATTTCATCACTTGAATATTGTGTTGAACCAATATCTGGATTAACTAAGTTATTCTTTGGTACTGGAATAACACTCATTCCTGAGATATTTTCTGCTAGTTTTAAATAACGATACATATCTGTTTCAACTGCAAAGAGTAACCATGCAGGCTTTCTACCAGAAGTTACATCAAAAACGTTTTGTCCAGATGAATCTCTTACTGCTAGAACTTTTATATTGGAAATAAATTCTCCGAATACTAATAATTGATCTTCAGTTGTCTTAAGCCATAAATCTATGACATCTCCTGGGAATATTGAATTAGCATAAGTACTTGTATTATCTACTTGTAATTGATAAATTGTATATCCTTTTGGTATTTCATCAAATATAGCATTTGGTAATTCTTTTTTTTCAACTACCAATGTTTGATAAAACATACCACCTTTTGGAATAGATGTTCCAGTTGCTACATATTTACCAATTAAATTAGTTGTACTTTTATATACATCAGCTTTTTTTAAAAACTTAGAACTTACACGTATATATTCAATATCATCTTTAGTTATTTCTTCAGTTGCTAGTATTTCTCTTTTTGCAACAGGTACTTTAACAGGATTAACTTGATTTTTTACACGATATGTATAAAAACCTACTAAAACACCTAAACCAAGAATAACACCTAATATTGTAACGGTAGTTTTATTAGTTAAAAACTTACTAAATGTATTTTTTATTCCACCCATTTTTATTCCTCCTTATTTAGTCAACTGGATTTCCTTCTAATACGGCATCTATTCTTTCTACCATATCTAAGCTTGTTGCATCACCTACAACATTGAAACTATTTGATTTACTCTTAATTTCTACACTAGCTTTAGGTGGAGCTTCATATACACCATAGAAGCTCACCGTATAAGTAGTTGATAATGATGCAGTTTCTGCGAATCTTCTTAAGAAACTTTCATAGAATTTTTCTTTATTAATTTTTATTTCCCCATAATCACGATAGTATGAGTAATCTACAGCATCTACTAGTGATGCTTCAGTTATTTCTTTGATAAGATAATAATCTTGTGTACTTGTTGTTGTTAAATTTTGAACAAGTAACATAATTATTACAATTACCATTCCTAGTAATATTAACCAATAAGCCCAATAAGCATTCTTCATAACTAATCACCCCTACTTCCATGAAGGTCCGCCGATAACACTTTCACTATATATGAATTCGTGTTTATCAGACCATAATTCCCAGTATCCATTTTGATTTTGTGATGCAGCTCTAGCTGTAGCACTATCTAAACGTTTACCATCTGGAATTGTTACTTCATAATTTTTTACTAAGTCATCTATTACTTCACTATAACAATAGATGTTTTTATATGTTTTACCATTAACTGTAGCATCATAACATGTTAATGAGTCATTAATGTATCCACCATCACTTGAATGTTTTTCATTGTATTTCTTTAACTCTCTGATTGCTTGTGGAGTTAATTTAATACTTAATGCAAGTGCACTTGAACCATCTGATGTTTTACCTTCTGGGTCATAGATACTTTCATTAACTTCTTCGATTTCTTTAATTGTAGCATCAGCTTTCTTATTTAACAATTGTAATGCTTGCATGCTACTTGATGTGATCCAGTTATAACCATATGTTCTGTTAGCTGAATTGAAGTTTGTTGTTGAAATTGTTCTGAAATTAACATTTAATTTATTTAAATCAAAGATACAATTTGTACAATCTATTTTACATTCTGGACAATCAATCCAATCACAGTTGTCACCTTCACAAACGAAGTCACAGTTTGGACAATCATCTGGTCTACATGGAGATTCATAATAACATTTATAGTCACCTGTAAATGAATCTTGATGTTTTGGACTATCCATAAATGTTGTTCCACCTTGTCTTCTATCTGTCCATGCTACTCCTGGTATATCCATAAGTCTTCCAACGGCATTATCTTTATCATAGAATTCACCAAGCCATTCAATATTTAATTTGAATATTCCTCCACCTACTGTTTTAGTAGATACTGGTAAGCTATTGAATAATGCTTCAAGTTGAACTTTGTCTCCAGTGTAACCACTATTAACGGTTATTTTACCATTAGCTGCTATTTGATAGAATGCTGTTGGTGTTATATAATCTTGTTCTTTTTCAACATATTTCTTAACAAATGCTGCTTGAGAAATTTGTTCTGTTCTTACTTCACATGATCCTTCTGGATCTTTACATACAGTATAATTTCTTGGTTCAAATGTTCCACCATAACTTGATTTATAATTGTATTTACCAGTTGATCCATTTTCTATTGATAAATCAAATGTATAATCTGAACCTGTTTCAATCTTGTCATCAGTTGCCTTTTTCCATATTTCTATCTTAGATGTAGATTTTGGTGCAGCAGAACCTGTTCCTTCAAGATAATATAAATCTTTATTTTGAGCACTTTCTAATATATCATAATATGGACTCTTGTATTCATCGTTTCCACGATTTTCATTATAGTAATATCCGATTTTTTGTTCAAATAAGAAGTTATTTTGCCATCCAGTCGTACAAGCATTATATGCAGTGTGTGCTGCTTCATAAGCTTTAAATCCAGATTCCATCATTGCTTTTCCTTTTGCCATGTCAGCTTTTATTAGAGCAACAACTTCTGCTTCAGTTGTACCATTTGTACATGTACTTGATACACATACATATCTCTTTTTTTCAGAATCATAACTTGTATTATTTGATACTGATTCTTTAGTTCCATAGAAGAAACCTTGAGTAGTTTCTTGTGATGTTACAAGTCCTTCTTCATAGTCAATGTTTGTAACAACAGGTCCTACATATGAACCAGTTCTTGTCCATGATTCAGCACTACATCCATCACAACCATGTGATATACTGTAATCTGATGCTGTTGCTAATGCTTGTTTTGCTTTACGATAAAGGTTTAATCCTTCGATCATTGTTTTTTGTGCATCAATTACATCTTGAATATATTGATCTTTATCAATACTCTTTTCACCATTTCTAGCGTCGGTTCCAGTCTCTCCGCCGGTATAACATGATTTACTTCCTTCGATATGACTTGTTAGTTTAAAGTAACTACCACACTTGATATCTTTAACTACTGGTTCTAATTGTATTTTTGCATAATCTTCTTTACAGTAAACTTTACAATATTTGTTATCAACACCAGATGTATATTGATATGAGTTATCAGCATCATCTACATTGTTGATTACACAACTTTTAATTTTGTCTGGAGCTTTAACAGTTGCAATTGCATCTCCATCACAAAGTGGTTCAGTAATTTCAGTATCACAAGCTGCTTTTGAACAACCTATTTTAGTTTGAGCAGAACCTGTTTGGTCACCTTCTTGTTTGTCTAGAACAAAGAATCTTTGTGAATTCGGATTACTTTTATCACTTAATGTTGCTCCGGTTAATTGAGGATTTGTATTATATTTATAATCAATTTTTAATGTTGCATCTTTACAGTTTTCTTGATCTTGGATAGCTTGAGTAACTTTAATTCTTAATTTAATTTCACCACTTCTTACACCATCTTTTGCTTCAAGTAAAAGTGCTATATTATTACCAATTCCAACTTGTTTATAATCTCCACCATCTTGAGCTTCGAATGAATTTATTGTACATCCAGTACATGTTGGCATTGATAATTCAACTTTGCCATCCTTACCATCTGATAATTTTTCTGGTAAGTTTTCTATTTTTAATGTTGCATAAACATATTTTTCTTCAGATGTATCTGTTTTACTAATTGATTCTGTTTTTTTACTAAATTCAATGTTAACTGTTGTTGTAAGTAGCGAACCTGTTGATTTATTTGATGCATCCATAACACCGGATTTAAATAATTGTTGGGCCATATAAATTATTTTATATGATGCTGAGTTTGGATCTGAATAATTAAACATTGCATTTTTATTTAACCACGCATAATCAACTTTATTTTTATAACAATTACTATCTCCATTACAATTTGCATATGTTGCATTATCTGTATATTCTCCGTATAATGCTGCCCATTGAGCACCTAGGTTTGCATGAGCTGATGCCATATCTATAGCTGATTGATATTTGGCTCCTTTTGCTCCGGTTGTAAATAAACCTGTTGTATACGCACGAACTGCAATTGATGTTGCTGCATATAATTCATCACCACTTAGAGTAATTGATATTGCATTTGGTGCTGATTCTGGAGTTACAACACTTATTGTTTTTGATGTATTATATTGATTGTATCCCTCAGACATAATTTTTAATAGACCTGCATCCATGTTTTGAATTGTTTTACCATTTGTTGTTGCTCCGAGTTCTCTGGATACTGAATAATTTTTTCCTGAAAAGTTTTGTGGGTCTTCACAATAACCTACATATTTTCCATTATCAAATGTATATTTATAAATACCATAGTTAGCACTTCCTACATCTAAGCTATTAATTGTTATGTAATTTCCATGTGATATTGAATGACTATCTCCATCACTAAATGTTGCAGCAGTAACATTTCTTACTCCGAATGCTAATGCTAAAGATGATACTAATAATAAATTTCCTATTCTTTTCATATTATACTTCTCCTACGTTTTTTAATTATTATATATGTTGCTCCTCCTGCAACTACAACCAAACTAATCCCACCAATAATAAATGCCGTTTTGTGGTCACTTACAAATTTACCAACCTTTTTATACCATTTACTATTTTCTTTTTCTTCTTCACTTTTTTTATTTCTATTCTCTATTTCTTTTGTTACATTTTCTGCAAAATCATCATATTTGAAATCATCATAAGTAACAAATCTTTGACACATATAATAATCTGGAATTCTATCACATACATCATATTCTGAATATTCATTATATCTAGGTAATGTTAAATATAATGTTCTAAGTGTTTGACCTTTACAATCTGATGCACTTGATGCCATTACTTTAATTGTATAATTAGCAATTGTACCAATTTCATTCCAATTAAATTTAATGTTACCATTTGTAGTATCAGTATAGTAATAAGTTTTTACATCTTTAGTTACATCATTTTTAACTGTTACATATAAATTTTCTGTTAAATTCAAAATATTTACTTCGATGTATTCAGTTTTCGGAACATAACTTTCTTGTTCATCAGTTGGTATAGCATCTGGTGGTGCTGTATATTCATCTTTAGTTAGTTCCCTTTCCTTAATTTCATAGTTGGCTTTAACATTTGCACTATCGTTATTTAGTTTTGCTTTTTCTTCATAATTACAAGCAGCACTTACACTTGATGTTAAAAGCATAAAACTTAGTGCAGAAGTTACTAATAATTTTACTTTTTTCATATCGACACCTACCTATGATTAAGTTTACCATATAACACACTTTTTTTCAATTCCATTTTAATAAAAATTGATAAAATATCATAATTATGATATGATTAATTAGAAATGAATTGGGGCATGTTTATGAAAAAAGTATTGTTATTTATTTTATTAGTTGTTATTTTTATTGGAACTTATGGATTTTTTATTAATTCCAATGGTTTTAAAGTGAAGGAAGATACTATTTTAGTTGATAATTTATCAACTTCTTTTGAGGGATTTAAAATATTACAATTAAGTGATTTAAAGATAAATAATAATGAAGATATAAAAAGACTTAAAAAAATAGTAAAAAGTATTAATGAGTCTGAGGCTGATATATTTATATTTACTGGGGATCTTCTTGGTAGTAATTTAAGTAATAAAGATATTGAAGTAATAACTAATGAACTTAAGAATATTAATGTAACAATGTATAAGTATGCTGTTATTGGTGATAAAGATGAAAGAAATGTATATTTAAATATATTAGATAATGCTAATATTAAAGTTTTAGATAATGAATCAACTTATTTATTTTATAAAGATATTAAACCTATAAAAATTAGTGGTTTAACTAATTTAGATAATGTTGATAAAGCTTTAGAAATGGTTGATAATTATGATACAGTATTAAATATTGTATTAACTCATTATCCAGATTATATAAATAATTTATTAAATAAAGATATAGATATAATTTTTGCAGGTCATTCATTAAAAGGACAAATAAGAATACCTTTTTATGGTGGATTAATAAAAAAAGATTGGGCTAAAACATATATTGATAATTATTATGAAATTGATGATAAAAGATTATATGTTTCTGGTGGTATTGGTACTGAAAAAGTTAAATTTAGATTATTTAATAAACCTGAAATAAATTTATATACATTAAAAAATAGAACCTAGGTGGTTCTATAAAAATTTAACTACTTTAAAGTTTGTATTTAGTTTCTCTTGTAATGCTTCTTTTTCATATCTATTGAAATATTTTTCAAAATTAGAAGCATCCATTAAAAACATATCTGGATAATTAATAAATATTTCTTTATAAGTATTGATTTCTAAATCTTTTAAGAATTGTAGATTAGTTTCTACAAGCTTATTATGTTTAGTAATCATTTTTTTTATTTCTTCAGGTGTAATATCTTCATATTCTTTTTGTTCATCTTCTAGAAATCCAAATTTTTCAAAAAAACTCATGCTACTCTCCCTTTTTCTTCTTTATAACTATTTAATATTTCATCAATATTAGAACTTAAATAATCTATATTATCGCTATATACCTTAAATACTTCCATTAATGTTTCTTTTATACCAAGACCTTGTTTTTCTATTTCAGATAATTTATTATATATTTCTTCTTTTTTATCTTCCATAGCAAATGTTTCAATTACACGATTTGCATATTCTTTTAATTCAACATCCATTATACTGGGTGTATTATTATTTTTATTAATAGAATTAATTACATAATCATATGCTCTTTTACTAAATAGATATGTTTGATATTTACCTTTTTCATTTTTATATGGAATATTTAAGTGTTCAAACTCTGATATTCTTTTTATTACAGCGTCAACATCATATTTTAAATAACTTGGATTTTGAATATATGCATCTAGGAAACCTAAGTCTTTAGCACGTAGAACTGTTTTTTTCAAAACTTCTGGTTCTATTGATAAAACTATCCATGTATCTGGTGTTAACTTAATATTATATTCATCAAGTAATTTTTTATTTTCATCACGTGCAAATAATAATGATGTTAACCATGGTTCTGATTGAATTGGTCTTTTTGATTCTTCATTTTCTTTAAGACTTTTATAAAGTGTTGTTAAATCTTTCGTATTTTTCATAAATACTCCTTTCTAATAAGCAAGTAATGGAACCTTTTTAGGATCTAAACCACTTATTTCTAAAACATTTATTGTATTATTTAATCCTTTTAAATCATATTTTACTAATACTTCAGGCATAAGACTTATATCTCTAGATTCTTTACCTATTTCTAATAATTTATTTAATTTTTCTTCTAGTTCTTTATCATAAATTATTTCAATATTTTCTTTTAATACTTCTAGATTTATATTCTTCTTTTTTAATACTTCAATATTTTTTATTATTAATTCTTCATTATAGTTAGCAAGAACTTTTTTTAGTGATTCTTTGCTTAAATCTGTAATATCATTTTTATTTAGAAGTTCAGTTAGTTTTGCTAATTCATTTTCTTCTTGATTTACTTTTTCTTCGACTTCTTCTTCGATATGTTCTTCTTCGATAGCTTTAGCAAAGATGTTTTCTAAAGAATTTTCATTTGTTTCTGGTTCTTTAAATAACTCTTTTGCTTCTTCTTGTTCTAGCTCTTCGTTAACTTCAGGAGTTTCTTTTACTTCTTTAGTTTTTTCAATCTTTTCTGGTGCTGATTCTTTTTTAGCTTCCACTAGAACTTCAGTTATTGTTTTACCACTTTTTCCTTCACTACTTTTTGTTGATGCATCATATTCATATAAAGCATCTTCTGGGAACATCAATATTTTAGCAGCTTCTCTTTGTTCATCTTCATTGAAATTAAATTTTTCTAAAAGGTTTGTAATTTCATCACGAGTTATATTTATGTTGCCATCTAGTGCTAAACGGAAATATTCGTTTAATTTTTCTTGATTACTTAATGCTTCATCTTTTCTAATACCAAGTTCTTCAACTTTAGTGATGGCATTATTCATTTCTGTTTCAACACTTTCTAACTCTTCGCTAGCTTTTTCATTTTCTTCTACAACTTTTTTAATTGTATCTGGTAACATACTTGTAATTTTAGCATTTATGGTTGATGGGTCAAAATCGATATTTAATCGGTCCAATACATTTGCAAAGTCTTCTTTATTTATGCTGCTTAAAATTGAAGATAGTTTATCTCCCTCTTCTTGAAGTGTTTTTTCTTCTTCAGTAAGTTTAGCAATTTTGTCTAATAGAACTGCTTTTTCATTTTTGGTTCTTTCACCAGTTTCAATAGCTTCTTCTCTTTCTTTATTCATTTTTGTTAGTATTACACTATCTTCACCACGAAGATTATATAACTTATCTAGTAGTGTTTTTACTTCACTTGATAACATTTTCATTTAATCACGCCCTTTATTATGAATAAATTATAGCAAAGATTTTTGTAAATGTAAAGAAGTTTGTGAAGTTTACAGCATTTTAAAAGAAGCCTTGTGTAAAGACTTCTTGTTTTATCTTCCGCGAGTAGACGTTTCATAATGAACTTGTCCGAAATCATCATAGTGCATTGTATAGCTTGTTTCGTAAAGTTCTTGTAAACTTAAAATTGTTTTTAACGTTTTACTAAATGCATCAAAGTTTGCTTGCATTGTTAATGTATAGTTATTTTCTCTATCACCATATGGTGCCAAAGGATTTCCACCCATTTTAGATAGTTCTAGAATGAATGATGCTATGTATTTTTTACGAAGAACATCACCTACACCAGTAATTTGAGATGGATGACCTGCTGTTTTGTATGGATCAAACTTACCTGTTTTTTCTAAGTAAGCATTACCAGTTTCATTTGTATATTCTGTTGCTAATCTGTTATTGATGTAAAACGAAAAGTCACGTGACTCACTTTTGTTAATTTCATTGTAAACTGGATAGATATAAAGTAATCCCCCGGTTCCATGGCAATTAAAGAAAGCAAAATTTTCTCTATTTTGATCTTGATTATTTAAGTATTTAAATATTGCTTCATTTTCACTTGAATAACAAAATGGTTTATTCATATCATAATTTGCATTACCTATTGGTCCAGGGACACTTTTTGTTATGTGATTATCTCTGATATTTCCAAGAACTACTTTTGATGCAGCTATTTTTTGTTTCATTATTTCATAGTAATATGGATTATTATCATTTAAGTTAACGCCATCAGAGTTTGCATAAAAGTTAGCAAGTGAACCCATTGGAAAACTATTTTCTTTATATAATTTTTTAACTTTTTCTTTTAGTAATTTGTGAGAATCAGATAATTCTGGAATGCAATCGAATGTTACATCATTAAATATTTTAGTGTGATTTCTTTCTTTAGATATTGTTTTTGTAAAATTAGTTTGTAAGAATGTTATTAATTCTTTGTGATCAACTTCATAATGATTTACAAAATACATGAATAATTCTTCGATGGTTATATCTTTATTTTGAAAGTATATCCAGAAATTTGTTGTTAGAGATGGATCACTTATGTTGAAGGTTTCTAAAAATAGATTTAAAAACTTATTTGTTTTAGTAACATTTATATCATCTTCACGAAAAGCTAAGTAATATTCTTTACTAAATTTTTCAAATTCTTCTTTAGACATATCTTTTGTTTTTGAATTAATTGCATATGTAGTAATTGCATATCCTTCAGGATTTTGAACTGGTATAAAATCTATAGTAAAAATTTTATCATTAAAATAAGACATATTACCTTTGGCAATATTATTCATTAATTGTGTTACAAAATCAACACTTATGATTTCATTACCATGACAACAACCCATATAAGTTATGTGAATTGGTCCATTACCTATTTTATAATGTTCAATAGGAAATCCACATGGGCTTTTTCCTAAATCTTCACATTTAGTTACACTATATTTATTTTCATCGTTAACAATTTGTTTTAATTTTTCTTGTAATTTTTCATATGTTCTTAATTCATATTCAATATTATACACAACTATCACCTTAGATTTATGATAGCACAAAATAAAATTTATAACAATATTTTAAAATCTACTTTACACTTAGTTTTAATATTTGAATCATTCTTTTATCATGTTAATGAAATGTAATAATTTATCCATATTACCTTAGATGGAGGAATATATTTTGAAGAAAAGAATTTTTATAGGTATTATTTGCTTAACCTCATTTACGTAGTTATTTTTTATTATTTCATTTTAATAAAAATAATGATAACAATTTAGTTATAATTAGACTTGCTGATGCTACACTAAAATTGTGGTCTTATTGAATTTAATTTAAATATTATAAATAATAATTACTGAAACCACCTTATTTTTTAGTTGCTCGACTGAAATGTAACAATTATTTTTGGATGACTTTTTTATAATATAATTATGTAGAATTCTACATAAATACAAAAAAAGTCTTGCTTATTTAGCAAAACTTTTAAAACTAATTAATCTTTTAAAATAACTATTTTTTTAACATCAGATAATTTAGCTGGTTCACTTGATAATATCACATCAGATGAGGTTATAGTTATTTTTTGATTTGCTTTTAATTTATCTGGCGTACTGTTTTCATTGTTATAAACTATTTTTGTATCTTTATTTATTTCAAATTCATACTCAACAGTATATTCTTTTTTCTTTTTATCATATTTTTCAACTAAAATTGTATATACATTATTAATTACTGTTACTTCTTTAATTCTTGCTTCAAATACTAAGTCTTTTTCTTTTGAAACATAATTTGTATAAATAAAGAATCCTAAAAGTATAAAAACAAGTACCGCTATAATTATTTTAACTAGTATATCTTTTTTCATTTATTTCCTCCTTTCCTAAATTAGTTTATATTCTTAAATAATAATGAGAATTTAGCTATATAAAATATCAGTTTTTGTTACTTCTGCTAACGTTAAAAATCGTGTAGCATATTTAGAATAACTAAATACTTCGGGAAAAGAATGACCTTATTTAGTACTAGTTTGTTATATTCATTTACTATCTTTCTTTCTGTATTTGATAGATGTATATTACTCTATTGACTTGTAGTAGTAAGTTGTTCAATTGCATTTCTTGGTCCGTGCCAATTTTCTTTAGAAATGTCGTATGGATAATGTTTTCCGTTATCAGACTCTCGTATTTTTCTACTTTCTTGATTATTTCAAATAGATCTCCATTTGTAGCATCTGATGCTAATTTTGCAACATTCTTTGTTGTATTTGTTGCTAAAAAATATTATATTAGTAGTTTATTCATATAATCAATCCTTTCATATTTATTATAACCTTAATTTAAAATTTTATCAATATACTAAATTAACAAAATGTAATAGTATACATATATTACCTTAGAGGGAGGAATATATTTTGAAAAAAAGAATTTTTATAGGTATTATTTGCTTAACTATATTTATCGGAGTTACCTTTTTAGTATTTGGTTTTAAGAAAAAAGATGATAGTAACTTAGTTAAAATTAGACTTGCTGAAGTTACTCATAGTTCTTTTTATAGTCCTTTGTATGTTGCAATTGAAAAAGGATATTTTAAAGAAGAAGGTATTGATTTAGAACTTGTGTTAACACCAGGAGCTGATAAAGTCAGTGCTGCGGTATTATCAAATGATGTTGAAATTGGATTTGCTGGGGCTGAATCTGCGATATATGTCTATAAGGAAAATGAAGGTGACTACTTGCAACTTTTTGCAGGATTAACTAAGAGAGATGGACAATTTATTGTTGCAAGAGATAAAGATAAAGATTTTAAATTAACTGATTTGTATGGAAAAGAAATATTGGTGGGAAGAAGTACAGGAATGCCTGCATTAAATTTCTTAAATGCATTAAAAAATGAAAATATTGATATAAATAAAATTAATGTTAATTATAGTGTTGAGTTTTCTGCTTTATCTGGTTCTTTTATAGGTGGTGTTGGTGATTTTGTTAATTTGTTTGAACCAAACGCAACATTACTTCAAAAAAATGATTATGGTAAAGTTGTAGCATCAGTTGGTAAAATGTCTGGTGAAGTTCCTTATACTGCTTTTTATGCTAGAAAAAGTTATATAGAAAATAATAAAGATATTATAAAGAAGTTTACTAATGCAATTAATAAAGGTATTAAGTATACATTAGATAATAATTCTTTAATTGTAAGTAAAGATATTATTAGTTTATTTCCAGATACAAAAGTAGATGATTTAAAAGAAATGATTGATAGATATAAGGAATATGATTGTTGGCTTAGTAATCCGTATATAAGTGAAAAATTATTTACTAATTTGGAAGACTTTTTGATAGATTTTAAATTACTTGATGATTATGTTCCATTTAATGATTTAGTAAATAACTTTTATGAATAAAATATTAGAAGTTAATAATTTAAGTAAGAATTATCAAACAATTAATGGTGAAGTTATAGCAATTGATAATATTACTTTTTCTTTAGATAACCAAGAATTTTTATGTATTGTTGGTTCAAGTGGATGTGGTAAATCAACTTTGCTTAACATACTTGCTGGAATTGATAGTAAAACTAAAGGTGATATTAAAATAAAGGATGGTTTAAAAATTGGTTATATGCTTCAGGAAGATGCTTTATTTCCTTGGCTTAATATTTTAGATAATGCTTGTTTAGGTCTAGATATAGCTCACACAAAAACAAAAGAAAATATTTCTTTTGTTAAAGATTTACTTAATAAGTATGGTCTTAAAGATTTTTTAGATAAGTATCCATATGAGTTATCTGGTGGTATGCGTCAAAGAGTTGCTTTAATAAGGACACTTGCTCTTAAGCCCGATATATTGATGCTTGATGAACCTTTTTCAGCACTAGATTATGTTTCAAGACTTAAAGTAAGTGAAGATGTTTCTAAAATTATTAAACAAGAAAAAAAATCTGTTATTATGATTACTCATGATATAGCTGAAGCAATATCACTAGCTGATAGAGTTATTGTTTTATCAAAAAGACCTGGTAAAGTTAAAAATATTTATGATATTGATTTAAAACATTTAAATAGTCCTTTAGAAAGAAGAAATAGTAAAGATTTTAGCTATTATTATGACTTACTTTGGAAGGAAATAGATAAAGATGTCTAGGGAACAAAAAAAATACTTAAAAAAAATGAGAATTAAAAAATTAACTATATTAATTATTCAAATATTTATAGTTGTTCAATTTTTTATAGTCTGGGAAATACTTGCAAATAATAATATTATTAATAGTTTTGTCTTTTCAAAACCTAGTAAAATATTTAACACAATTATAAATTTAGCAATACAAAATAATTTATTTAACCATATATTTGTTACTTTAGAAGAAGTGTTAATTTCATTTAGTCTAGGTATAATTTTAGGTTTTATTATTGCAATTATTTTATATGAAGTACCTATTTTAGCATTAATTGTTGATCCATTTTTAACAATGATTAATTCTCTACCTAAGGTAGCTTTAGGACCACTTATTATAATTGTTGCTGGTGCTAATATGAAAAGCGTTATCATTATGGCATTACTCATTAACTTAATAATTAGTATCATTACAATATACAATGGGTTTAAAAGTGTTAGTGAAAATAAACTTAAGTTAATGAAAGCTTTTAAAGCAACTAACTTTCAAATATTGTTTAAATTAGTTATACCAAATTCCTATAACACAATTATTTCTAGTTTAAAACTTAATATTTCAATGAGTTTAATTGGAGTTATAATGGGTGAATTTTTAGTAAGTCGTGAAGGTATTGGTTATCTAATTATTTATGGAACTCAAGTATTTAATTTAAGTTTAGTTATGGCAGGTATATTAATCCTTTTAATTATTTCTTTCTTGTTATATAAAATTATTACTTTACTTGAAAATAAGTTAATTAAGAAATTCTAGTTATAGAGTTTCTTTTTGTTACGTTACCTTTACACTTAATTTTTGAAATTGTCTTGTTTATAATATTATTTTTTGCTATAATCAGAAAGCACCCTTGGAAGGAGATAGATAAAAATGATGTTTGTTTTTATATTATTTTGTTTAATAATAATATTAGTTTTAATATATTTAATGTGTTTATTTTGTAAAGATGAAAAGGATATAACTAAGTGTTATGATACATTTATTAGTTATGAAACTGATTTAGAAAAGTATAGAAAAATAGTTAGTGTTCAAAAGAAAATGTTATTAAAAAAAAGAATTAATTTGTTGTGGATAAAATTATTTAAAGGAAGTGGTAATGTAAAATGATGGGTATACTGGAAATAATAATTTTTATTATTCTTATAATTGTAAATGGTGTGGTAATGATTTTCATTTATAAAAATGATAATAATGAAATAGATTATGATAAATGGTGTAATTTATATAAAGAAGAAACTAGTGAGTTAGTTAAAGAAATTAAGAATAATGATGTAAAGATTAAGAAATTTAATAAAGAGATTAAGAAAAATAAATGCAAACGTTGAAATGCATATTTTTTTGTGATAATATGTAAATGAAGTGATGTTTATGATAATTGATTTAAATTATAATGATGAGGATTTTAAAAGTAAAATAATAAATTTAGAAAAAGGTATTAAAGTAATTAATGTTGATGGTGATAATATTGATGTTAATAACTTGTGTGACATTTTAGAAAATGTTAAAGAAAATGTTTTAGTTAATACAAAATATAATGAAAAAATTAAAAATGAATTTAATAAAAGAGGTACTTTTCAAGGTTTTAATCGAAGTATCTTAAATATGGTTAAAAAGATATGTAATGAAAATGTTAGTAAAAGTGATATAGTTGTGGATATGACTGTTGGTAATGGAAATGATACTTTATTTTTAGCTAGTATTTCTAATAAAGTTTATGGTTTTGATATACAAGATGAAGCTATTAAAAATACAAAAAAATTATTAACACAAGAAAATATTAATAACTATAAACTATTTAAGATAAGTCATGATAAGATAAATGTTGTTTTAGATAAAGAAAAAAATAATATTAAGTTAGTATTATTTAATTTGGGATATCTGCCATGCGGAGATAAAACTATAACAACGATGCATGATGTTACTTTGAGGGCTTTATGCAACAGTTTAGAAATGATTAAAAGTGATGGATTAATATTAATGGTATTTTATCCACATCCGGAAGGAAAGATGGAAGAAAAAGTTGTAATTGATTATTTAAATAAAAATAATATTAGTTATAAAACATATAGAAATACAAATAATATGAATGCTCCGTATTTGGTGGTTATTAGAAATATTAATTGACATCTTAATTGTTTTATACTAGAATATAAGTTACTTAAGAAAGGAATTAATTTATGAATACAGATATAAATAATAAATTAAGTGAATTATTTTCAAAAGATATTTATGGCGAAGCAAAAAAAGAATTTTTAAAATCAATTGATGAAGGAACTAAATTTGTATATGAATTTATAATGAATAATATAATTACTCTATCAAGTGATAAATTAAAAGTAATTTCTGGGCAAGATTTTGAAAAGTTTAATGAATTAATAAAACTTAATAAATTTGATAGTTTAATTGTTAATAAAATGCTTATTAATTTAACGTTAGTTGCAAGAATGAAATGTGAATATGATATAGTACATGGAATATATGAACTTGAAAATGGTCAAATTGTTAAATTTAGTTTTAATGACTTGCATGATATGTTAAAAGAAAATAATGTTCTACTTAATTGTACAAAGTATACATGTTTACCAAAGAAAGCTAATTCTAATGATAAATGTTATGGATTACCAACAATGGAAGATGTCAATGAAGGATTTTATTATGTTAATGCTTATATTTATACATATCTACCTTTATTAAAAGATGCAATAGAAAATAAAAGAAAAAGGAATATGCCTTTTATGTTAGAAAGATTTTAAATGTTTAAAAGGAAAGCTTAATTTTTGCTTTCCTTTAAATATTAATTATTACTTACCTATTTTATAGATAAATATTGTTTGATCTGAATTATTTGATGAGAATCCTTGGTATGTTTTAGAAAGATTTGCTATATCTTTAAACTTATTTGTGTATATTAATGCTTGATCTTTATAATTAACTAATTGCTTAATACCTTGAATATTTATTAAGTTTGTTCCTTCAGATAATTCTTTTAAACCTTGATTTAATGAAGATATTCCATCAGATATTAATGTTGTTTGGGACATTTTTGTTAAACCTTGGCTTACTTGAGATAAACTATCATTTAGATATGTAACTTTAGATTTCATTACTTTTACTTCTTGTAATTTGGTATCTAAAGTATTTAGTAATGTATTTAAATCTTGTAAGTTTGTAATCATTTCTGAAATTGCTTCATTATTTGCTTTTAGTAATAATTTTAATTCATATGTACTTTTAACAGTTTTCAAATTTTCAATTGTTGCCTCATCAATATTTGGATTAATTTGTTTTAATCTTTCTATCATTGCATCTTCAGTTTCTGTTTGACTCATTTTGTAGTAACTATATGCAGCATCAACTTGTTCATTTGATATTTTTTTGATTGTTGCTGTGTTTGCTTGATATAAAACTTGTAAGTTTGCAAGTGAACCACTTAAATCTTTATTAGCCATCATTTCTTTAACACTAGTTAAAGTTTCAATCATTTCATCAATTCCATCATTTAATGCTAGTGTTCCGTTACTTATTTTTTCTAGTGATGTTGCTAAATATGTTAATTTAGAATTAAATTTTGCTTCTCCACTTACTAAAGCACTTGAACCATCAAATAATTTTTTAGCACCATTTTCTATATCATCCATTTTAGAACTTAATGTATCAATTGATGAAGAAAATTCATCTAATTTATTGAAGATATCAAAATCAAGTTCTGATAATAGTTTTGGTGATGCTACCATATAGATATCATTTATTTCAAAATCTGTTGTTTCGTAAGAGATTACTACTTTATTTAAGTCTTTGAATTCTTTAATATTTGTGTATTCATATAAACCTGGTGAAGATATAGCTACTGCTATGTTACGTGAACCAGTATCTGTTACTTTACCATTTGTTATTGATATATTTTTATTTGTTTCATTATCAATAGTTGTTCCAAGAGCTACTACAAAAGGTGTAAACTTATTATTTTTATTTAGTAAAGAGTTGTTAAGTAATCTTATTTCTATTTTAATCTTACCACTTTTACCTACTATATCTTTGGCATCTGTTTCTTTACCATTATAATAATATTTTACTACTGTTGATAGAGGTAGTTCTTTATCTGTTGTTCCTTGATAGAAGATATCTTTTTCTTTAGCATACCATGTCAATGTATCTTTATCTAGTGTAAAGGTTTCATCTCCATTTACATTTAGTATGTTACTTAAAATAGTGTTATCTTTTACTTCACCATTTTTATCATTTTCAATGTGATTACTAACTGTTGATTTTACTGTGTCTCCATTGTAATCTAATTTTGTATAAATTGATTCTGTTTTAGCAGCACTTGCATTAAATGGAAGTAACAATAATGATAAACCAATTAATGAAGCTGTTTTTAATTTTTTCATATCTTTTCCTTCTTTCTTTTTATTTTTAACAATTAATTTGTCTGTCACTAGTAAAAGTGATGGCAATATTGTAACAACAACAATCATACTTATTATTGAACCTCGTGATAGTAGTTCACAGATTGAACCAATCATATCAATTTTTGTGTAAGCGGAAACACCAAAAGTTGCTCCGAAGAAACATAATGCTGATGTAATGATTGATGGTACTGTTAATTTTAATGTATTTTTTATTGCTTCAAATTTATCAGTTTGTTCTCTTCTTTCTTCCAAGTATTTTGTCGACATTAATATTGCATAGTCTATTGTTGCTCCCAGTTGAATTGTACCAACAACAATTGATGCTATAAATGGAAGTGTTGTATTTGTATAATATGCAACAGACATATTACAGAATATTGCAAATTCTATTGTTAGTATTAAGACAATTGGTAAGTTTATTTGTTTTAAAACTAATACCATTATGATAAATATTACAAGTATTGAAGTGTAATTAACCATTTTAAAGTCATGATCTGCGATTGTTACTAAGTCATTCATTAATGGTCCTTCACCTGCTATGATGCTTTTTTCATCATATTTTTTTACAACTTCTTCAATGTTGCTTATTTGTTCTTTTAGTTCATCAGATGCTAGTTCATATGTTGAATTAACAATTACCAATTGATAGTTGTCGTTATCTAGTATTTTTGTTAAATCACTTGGAAGTAACATCATCATTGCTGGATCAACAAAAGAGTTTGGGGCTAAAACTAAATCAATACCTTCGATGTATTCTAATTCACTCACTAGTTTGTTAACTTCATTTGCTTTAACATTTTTATCAAGTAATATTATTTCTGGTGAAACAATATTGAACTTTTCAGCAAGTTCGCTATTTGCAACATTAAACGCTAAATATTCTGGTAAAGAATCATCTAGTTTGTAATATACTTTGTAATTGTTGTTTCCATAAAATGCTGGAATTAATAAAACTAAGAATGCTATTATAATTGCTTTATAATGTTTTACTGAAAAACTTTGAATCTTTTTAAATTCTGGAAGTATTACTTTGTGTTTTGTTTTTTCTACTGTTTTATCAAAAATCATTAATAAAGCTGGGAATAAAGTTAGAACACAAATTAATCCACATAGAACACCTTTTGCCATTACAATACCAATGTCTGTTCCAAGAGTTAAGTCCATTGTACATAATGCAAGGAAACCTGCAAATGTTGTAAGAGATGAACCTAATACTGATTGAAATGTTTCTATTATTGCTTCAGACATTGCTTCTGTTTTCTTTAATTTTTTGTTATTTTGTTTAGCTTGTTCATATTTATGATACAAAAATATTGAAAAGTCCATTGTTACTCCGAGTTGAAGAACTGCCGTTATGGCTTTTGTTATATATGATATTTGACCTAAGAAAATATTTGAACCTAAGTTGTATATAATTGCAATTCCAATGTTACCAAGTAATAAAAATGGAATAACATATGAATCTGTTGCTAAGAATAATACTAATAAACATAGAGCAACGGCTATAACAACATAAGTGAATATTTCTTTATTAGATAAGTCCATTGTATCAATTACCATGCTTGTCATGCTACTTACTTTTGTATCATCTTTAACAGTTTCACGTAACTGTCTTACAGCTTCGATTGTGCCATCTTCACTTGTGCCACCATTAAATGTTACAAATATTATTGTTTCATTATCTTTATCAAGTTTGTCAAGAACTTTACTTGGTAACATGTCAACTGGTATTGTTGTATCTGTTAAATCAGCTAGACTCATTACAGCATTTACGCCATCTATTTTTTTGATATCTTTTTCAAGATTCAAAATGTTTTTTGAGTTGTTAGAATCTACCATAACAAATGCATAAGCTCCAATACCGAAGTCATCTGTTAATATGTTTTCACCTTTTATAGTGTCAACTGAATCTGGAAGATAAACTAAAATATCATAGTTAATCCTCGTATTTACATAACCAATAATGGCTGGTATTAATAATGCTAAACTTATTATCAATACCAAAGCACTGTGATTAGCTATGTAGTTTGCAAATTTTTTCATCTTTTTCATCACCACGCTATATATACTATGATAAATATTCAAAAATTTCAAAAGCAAAGAATTATTTTTGTATGATATCCAACACAATGTTGTTTATTGTATATTATTTATGCCTACTAGTGTCGTTTAACTTTACAAAAGATGTTTTTGCGATATAATGTTGTTAGGTGATGAATTATGGTAAAAAAAGAAGATTTAAGGGTTACTAAAACTAAAATTAGCCTTTATGAAGGATTAATGAAACTTATGAAAGAAAAAACTTTCGAAGAAATTAAGGTTTCAGATATATGTAGTGTTGCTTTAACTAATAGGTCAACATTTTATGATCATTTTGCAGATAAATATGAGTTACTTGATTCATTAATTAATGATTTGGAAAAAGATTTAGTTAAAAAGCTTGAAGAAAATAACGTATACAGTAACGCCAAGGAATATTATATGCAAATGATAAAAATATTTTTTAATCATATTAGTGATAATATAAATGTTTATTCATCTGTTTTAAGAAAAAATACTAATAGTATTGTTATGGATATGGCTTTTGATACAATATATAAGGATGTTGAAAATCATATTAAGAAAAGTGATAAGTTATTAACAACTGAAATACCTGTTGATATTATTACAGAATTTTATGTAAGTGCTGTTGTTAATGTTTGTTTGAAGTATATTAAATATCCTAATAGATATAAAAAAGAAGATATTTTAAAATATCTTGATGTGTTAATACCTGATAAAATTTATTAATAAAATAAGCGAGTTTATAACAAACTCGCTTTAATCTGGTTAATTGCAATGGAAAAATATTAAAAATAGAAAGGAGGTGTAAAAAATGAGTTAACAATTAATAAAGTACACCAATCTTTATTACTCATATAGATATGTCTAATTTTTCCAATTGCGAGAAGTATCTTAACACACAATTTAGTGTTTGTCAACCTTTTTTTTCACATTTTTATTTTTACCACTTAAAAGGGCTAAATATCCATGGAAAGAACCAATATCTTTTTTAAATGCTACGATTTTATCTGCACGAGACATAATTCTTCCTTCGATAAAAAATGATTTTCTTAAAGAATAGTGTCCATATGCTCCAATGTTTGTTGAAATTTTAATCATTTCTTTATATTTATCAGGTAATTTATCATATTTTTCTTGATTATTAAGTTCGAGTGGACTATTATCAATTCTTCTTACTGCTAGTGGAAACATATGATGTATTATTCCATCTATAATAATTACTGCTCTTTCTTTTGTTTTAAAATATTCTGGAAACCATGTTATGGCATTAACAGCTGCTTCAATAGGATGAACAAAACCATGTTTATTTCTAAGTATTTTTTTAACTTCAATATTTTGCCAAGGAAGTTCATATAAATCATGAAACATTGCAATGATTACTGCTAGATCAATGTTTATTGGTTTTAAGTCCTTTTTATCTTTTCTTAATCTGTTTGCTAATTTATATGTCACTATAGCATCACATAAAATATGATCTCCGAGAGTTTTTATGTCATGATGAAAATAAGGATCATTACACCTTTTTTCAAATTCTTCATGAGTTGCAATGCTTTCAATAATTTTCCATAGTTTTCTTGTATCATAACTATTTAATTTATATTCTTTAGCATATTTTTTATATTTTAAATAAACTATATTCTCTTTCATTTTTTCGCTCCATATAAATTATATTATAAAATAAGCTTTATAACAATGGGTATTACTATTAATTATGTTTAAATTTACAGCATATTATAACTAAAGGAGTGATATTATTAAAAAAGTTTGTGTTTATGCAATATGTAAGAATGAAGAAATGTTTGTTGATAGATGGTATGATTCAATTAAAGATGCCGACTATATTTGTGTTTTGGATACTGGTTCAACTGATAACACCGTAAAATTACTAAAAAAGCATAAGATAAATGTAGAAGTTAAAAAAATTATACCATGGAGGTTTGATGTTGCAAGAAATGAATCCATGAAATTAATACCAGATGATGCTGATATATGTATATGTCTTGATTTAGATGAAGTTATGGAATCGGGTTGGAAAGAAAAATTACTTAATTCATGGGGTGATGATACTACGCAGCTTAGGTATGTTTATAATTGGTATATTGAAAGTGGTGTTCCAAAAATAAGTTACTATGGTGATAAAATACATAAAAATAAATTATTTAAATGGGTTAATCCAGTTCATGAAGTATTAAAATGTAAGACTGATGTACATCAAACATATACAGATGATGTTGTTATTAATCATTATCCAGATCAAAATAAATCTCGGGGAAGTTATTTGCCATTACTTGAGTTATCAGTAAAGGAAGATCCTGATAATGATAGAAATATGCATTATTTAGGCAGAGAATACATGTATTATGAAAGATGGAATGATGCAATAGATACACTGATTAAACATTTAAAAATGGAAAATGCTACTTGGAAGGATGAAAGATGTGCATCAATGAGATTTATAGGTAGATGTTATAAAAATTTAAATAGATTTGATGAGGCTGAAATGTGGTTAAGAAAAGCTTGTATGGAAGCTTATTACTTAAGAGATCCATGGGTTGAACTTGCTTTATTATATTATCAAGAAAAAAGATATGAAAGTGTTTGCAAATATGTTAATAAAGCTTTGAAAATCAAAGATGTTCCCAAAAGTTATATGAATGAGGTATTTAGTAATGATGAAGTTTTGTATGATTTATTATCTATGGCATATTATAATTTAGGTAATTTTGATAAGGCTTATAATTATGCTAAAAAAGCCTTGAAAATAGATAAACATAATGAAAGAATAAAAAACAATTTACAAATATTTAAATATTTAAAAAACTGAAGTTTTTAATTCTTCAGTTTTAATATGTTTTGCTAACTTGATATACTTCAACATCAACGTTTGTTTCTTGTCCAAATAAATCAATTATAATATTTAATCTGTTATTTTCAGTATCAATGTTATCAACTTTACCAGTCATACCGCTGAATGGTCCATCAATAATATTAACTGTGTCACCAACTTGTAATTCAGTTGATGCATCTACTCTACTCATTCCCATATTAGCTAAAATTCTATCAATTTCTTGTGGTAATAATGGAGTTGGCTTTGCTCCTTTTCCACTTGAACCGATAAATCCTGTAACCCCCGGTGTATTTCTAACAATATACCAAGCTTCATCAGTCATAATCATTTCAACTAAAACATAACCTGGAAACATTTTTTTAACTTTTTCTTTTTTTACACCATCTTTAACTTCAACTTCTGTTGTTTCAGGTACAATTACACGGAAAATGTAATCTTGCATTCCCATAGATTCTGTTCTTGCTTCTAGTTTTTCTTTAACTTTATTTTCATGTCCTGAATAAGTATTAACTACATACCATTGTTTTTCTTCCATTATATCCACCCCTTAACTGCTGATAACATTAGATTTAATAGCATGAATAAAGCACATAATACTAAACAAAATACAATTGTTGATATAGTATATTTTAATACTTCTTTTCCTTCAGGCCATTTAACTAATTTCATTTCTTTTCTTACTTTTTTTAAATAGCTTTCTTTTGGTCCTTTCTTTTCTTTTTTGACATTTTTCTTTTTAGGCATTTTTTCTTCTTTACTTTTTACTAAATCCTTTTTAGTTTCTTCTTTTTTTGCCATAAATAAACCTCCATTTAAAAAAACACTTTCGTGTTCATTTATAATATAGCACAATCATTAAGAAAAAGCAAGCGATTTAGTACTATTTTTCTTAATTTCACCCACTATTTTTTTCTTTAATGTGGCTATTTCATAATATACTTGATTGTAACTTTTTTGCAACATCTTTGACATTTCATTGTAAGAGTAGCCTTGAAGAAATAATACTAATGAAGTTAATTCTTTTTTATTTAATTTATCTAAAATTATTTTGTTAATTTCTTGAACTTCTTCTTCATTACAAATTTTTTCTAAATTATCTTTTATTTTTATATCTTTTATTTCATGATTTCTATCTTCATAAGTATTTAATGATATACATGTTATATAGTGACTTTTATTCAATTTTTTAATAATAGTTTTTTTAATCTTGCGTTTTACTAATAGACTTACATAAGTATTAAATGATGCGTCACTAAGATTTGAATAATTATTTAATGCATAATAAAATGTATCTATACAGCTAGTGAATAAGTCGCTTTTATCAATATTTAATTCTCTTAGTGTATATTTGTATAGACTTATTATTTTTTTGATTATTTTAAAGTATCTTTCATATAGAATTTTTTCAGCATCTTCATTTTGTTCTCGCAGAAGCATTATAAGTTCTTGATCACTTATGTTATTCATGCATACCTAGATGGTATATTAATATGCTTGCTGCTACTGATGCATTTAAACTTTCTACATTTTTATTCATAGGAATACTTATTAAACAATCACTACTTTCTTTTACTAATCTACTTACTCCGGAACCTTCATTACCTATTACAAGGGCAACTTTATCGCTATAGTCTATTTTTCTAAAGTCTGTTCCTTCCATTGATGCAGCATATACAAAGAAGCCATCCTTTTGTAATGCTTTTATTGTTGCTACAAGATTATTAACCATTATTATTTTGACATAGTTTATTGTTCCAACACTGGTTTTAACAACAACATCTGTTACACCAACACTACGGTCTTTGGGAATTATTATTGATTTTATTCCTACAGATGCACATGTTCTTATTATTGCTCCGAAGTTGTGTGGGTCTTCTAGATGATCAAGAATTAATACTAAGTCACCTTCAAGGTCTTTTAGGGTATAATAGTCATAATCAAATGCATCAATTACCACTCCTTGATGATTATATTCGCACATTTTATTTAATAAATGATTATCAACAAGTTCATATTTAATTTTATTTTCACTACAATATTTACATACTTCTTTTCTTGATGTAAATACTTTTTTTATTTTTTTCTTGTCTAATTCTTTTAAAACATTCATTCCATATACACGCATATGTATTCCTCCTTCATTGATAATATTTATTATATCATAAGGTATAATCTTTTGTATATATTAAATTAAAACATTTTCTTTTTAGTAAATTTTACACCTTTAACTATACCAAAAGTTATTCCACCAAGTACACCAAGTCCTAGAATTGTATAAACTGTATCTTCTATTTTACTGTAGCGATGAACTATCAAAGTGTATTCTTGTTTTTCTCCATTTTCTGCGGTTACAACAAATTTTATAGTATTATTTCCCACTTTAATATTTTCATCATATTTTAAATCTATCGATGATGCTTCATCTTCAAGATTATATGTTATTTTAATTTTATCAACATTACTATTTATATATACTGTATCACTTTTGAAATTATTAAATGTTACTAACTCATCATTAACGTGCATTGTTAGATTCGTATTATTACTTAACATCTTACTTCTTTCAACATTTATTTTATACTCTTTAGTTATATATTTATCTTCTGCAGTAACTTTAATAATTATTTCATTTAAACCAATCTTTAATTTATCTGAGTTTGTTATTTCCACTTTTGCTTTTTCACTTGTTGGAACTGCTGTAACTTTTATATTTTCTTTTGTGGTTTTAAAATCCATTATATCTAATACATCTATTTTTTCATTATCTATTAATACTTCTTTTAATGACGTATCACTATCTAATATTTTTATTAATAATTTATATTCTTTCGTGCTTCCATTTTCTGCGGTTACAATTATTGTTACTTCATTTACATCTGATAATTTGTAACTACTTGGTCTATTAATTGATACTTTAGCTTTATAATGGTTAGCATTTGCTAAAATAATTGGATTATGATTACTGGTTTCATATGTCATATTTGGTGAAACACTTATGCTTGTTCCATCGATTGTTACACTTTTTAATGTATTATCACTACTTTTTACCAATGGTTGATAATTGTTGTTAACATTATTATTATTGGTATTATTATTGTTGGTTGATGGAGTTTCTACATCTTTAATTAATGTTCCATCATTATTATATACTTGCCCTTTTCTATTTCTGTAAGTATTTCCACTATGATAATGGTATTCTTCATAATCTAGTCCCCATTTTTCACAATTTTTGTGACAATAATGTCCACCATTTGAATCTAATCTTCCTGGGTGTGCTAGAGCAACACTTGGAAATGCAAAAAATATTCCTAACATTAATATAATTATTTTTTTCTTATTCATTAACTTCACTTCCTTGTTTTAATTTTAACATTTGTCGACATATTTTTCAACAAAAAAAATCCCACGTTGTGAGATTAGATTTCTTAATGGTGCTGAAAGTAAGGCTTGAACTTACGACCTATGCGTTACGAGGGCATTGCTCTACCAACTGAGCTATTTCAGCAACAATATAATTATAGCAACTTTTTTGTAAAATAACAACTTTTATTTTATAATTTTACGTGCTAAAATATATATACGAGGTGAAAACTATGTTTAAAAACACTTTAGACAATAAAAGATATCATACTTTAAATTACTTTTTTAAAAAGAAATTTGGTCAAAAAGTTTTTAAAGTTCCTTTAGATATAAATAGTACATGTCCTAATCAATATAATGGTGGATGCATATATTGTTCAAATAAGTCTATTGCTGGTATCAGTGATAATACCTTAGATATTTTAGAACAATTTGAAAAGGGACGAAAAATTATGGAACAAAAATGGCCAGATAGTTTATACATTCCTTATTTTCAATCTGGTACGAATACTTATAATGATAAAAATTTAGTTAAAATGTATATAGATAAATTACTTCTTTTACCTAAAGTTATTGGAATTGATATTGCTACTAGACCTGATTGTTTAAGTGATGAATGGCTGGATTATTTAGATGAATTAAACAAAAAAACTTTTCTAATTGTAGAGCTTGGACTTCAAAGTAGTAACAATCATACATTAAAATTTATAAATCGAGGTCATGATAAAGAAATATTTAAAGAAGCTGTTGAAAAACTACATGAAAGAAATATATTCGTAGTTGCTCACATTATTAATGGACTTCCATATGAAACAAAAGAAGATATGATAAATACAATAAAATTTGTTAATGATTTAAAAATAGATGGAATTAAAATTCATATGCTTTATATAGCAAAAAATACTCCGTTAGCTAGTTATTATGAAAATAACAAATTTCATATTCTAACTAGAGAGGAGTACATTGATATTGTATGCGATCAATTAAGATTGCTTAATCCTGATGTCGTTGTTATGAGAATTACCGGAGACCCAGAACTAAATGAACTTGTGGCACCAGAATGGCTCATAAAAAAGTTTATGGTTTTAAATGGAATTGACCAAGAAATGGCAAAAAGAAATATCTATCAAGGAGATTTACTTTAATCTTCTTTTTTTAATATTTCATAAAAGTTATTAACAATTTTTGTTATTACTTCGTCTTTATTTTCTTTTCTTGATGATTTTGAAACTCTTAAATAGTCATTATAATTGGTATTTGTATCCATATTATAAATACTAAAATATACCATATTATCATCACCAGATAAATTATTAATATCTGCTCTATTTAATTTGCCTGTTATACCAATACCATAATTTGAATTCGTAAATTCAGATATTTTCTTTGACATATCGATTGCAGTTTCCATACTATATACAGAATAAGTATCAATGGTTTCTTTTGGTACTCCCATTTTAATTTTAAATTCATTTGAATAAGTTACTGCACTAAATTTTAAAATTTCACTTGCTCCGGGGATGTTTGTTATTGCATTAACAAGTCCACCTCCAGTACAAGATTCCATTGTTGAAACATATTTATTTTTTTCTTTTAATATTTTTACTATTTCTTCAAGTTTTTCCATGTTGTGCCTCCTAATCAATATTTATTAATTCATAGTCAGTTGTTCCTAATCCTAACTTTTCTGCTTCTTCAACTGTGTGAATTGCATGTCTATCAAGCATTCTTTCTTTTAGCGAATTTGCTCCAACTTCTATTAGACTCATTATTGTATCATAACAACATTTATCTAGTGCAACTGGATCTATTGATGCAAATATACCTATATCTGCAATTTCTGGTTCTTTCGGATTTGAATCACAATCACAATCAATTGAAATATTATTTGCAACATTAATATATAACATATTTTCTGGTTTGAAATAATCTACTACTGATTTATCTGCTTCTGCCATACTTTCAAGAAAATCATCTTGTTTTGTTTCAAGTTTCCAACATTCTTCGGGAACCGTTGTTTTTCCAGCTGAGTGAATCCAAGCTTTTCCATTTCTTGATGATACTCCGATTGACATATTTTTTAAAGCTCCACCAAAGCCACCCATTACATGTCCTTTAAAATGTGACAACATAAGCATGGAATCATAATTTTTAATATGACTTCCAACATAATTTATTCCATTTAAGTGTTTACCACCATTAATTGGAATAGTTATCTCTTTTTCTTCATCCATGATATCGCAAGGAGCAATGTCATAAAAACCATGGTCTTTGATTGCTTGCCAGTGATCAGATGGATGTTCTCTTTTTCCAGCATATGCTGTGCAACATTCAACTATTGTTCCATTTAATTTGTTAACTAAATCTTTTATTAAATTTGGATTTAAGAAATTATGTCCTCCGGGTTCACCAGTTGATATTTTTATTGCAACTCTTCCTTTTAATTCTTGATTTAAACTTTCATAAATTTTGATTAAACTTTCACTTGTTATTTCTTTTATGAAATATACTTTACTTTTCATATTATCATCCTTTCATATGAATATCATAATATATTTTGATAATTATGTCTAGCTATCTTTACAAAAATTGATACATCATATATAATAATTTAATCAGGGTCTCTATAATTAAGGAGGCATTATGTTAGATTTTTTAAATTTTCTTATTTATGTAATCTGGGAATACTTTGATTATAGAAAAAGATAATAATTAATCAGTCTGGATTTTTCTAGACTGATTTTATTTATTTCTGTTAATTTTTTCAATTATTATCAAAAAATTCTCTATTTATTTTAAGATGATTACATATTTTTTCTATTTCATTTTTGCCTAAATTTCTTCTTCCGCGTTCATAATTTGATATTTGAGAAATACTCTTGTTTAAAAGGTTTGCTAAATCTTTTTGAGTTAATCCATATTTAGTTCTTAATAATCTAAGTTTATAACCTGTTCTACTATCCATTTTACCTCCATTAAAAAAGTTCCGTATTTTAGTACAGAACTTTCATATTTAACAATCGCAATCTTCACAGTTGCATTCTTCGCAATCACAACTTTGACATTTACAGTCTTCGCAATCGCATTCTTCGCAATCACAGTTTTCGCAATTGCATTCTTCACAACTGCATTCTTCACAACTGCAAGTTTCTAATTTATTTTTTTCTTCCATAATTACCTCATTTCTACTTTTTATTATACTACTAAAAGAAATAAAAATCACTAGAAATTATTACTATTTTACTTTTATTGACCTTTTTATTATATCTTTTACTTCAGTTGGCATATAATATTTTATTTCTCCATCTTCTTCATAAAGAAATACTATAAAGTTTTCAATATCACTTGGATCAAGTGACAAAGTTTTGTTTTCATTTGTCAAAAGTGTTTCAAAATGAACGTTAAGTAACCATCTATCCTTTATATTTTTGATACTGTCCTTTAAGTGTTCTAAGATATACTTTTTTAATTCTTGAAGATTTTCCAAATCTAATTCTCTTAGTTTCTTGTTTATTATTATTCTGTTTACCTTTTTTAGTGATGACAAAAGGTCTTCTCTGTCTTTAGTCACCAAATAATCATTTACTTCCATATTTTTACCTCTTTTCTTATCTATATTGTACCACAAATGATTATTTGGAACTATTACTTTTTTCATTTCTTTGTAAAGTTTTAATTATGAAAGATTATTGTTACTATTTTTTCTGTACATTTATTCTTTACATGTAAACTATATTTCTAAGTTTTTTGTTATTTTTGTTAACTTGTATGTTAGTGTGTCAAATGTTTTTATATTTACACTATTTAATTTATGTCTTTCAAATACTGTTATTATTTTACCATGTTTATTTATTTTATAGAGATTTTCTCTTTTATATATATCATTGTTAATGTAATCAACGTAAAATTTCTTGTCATTGTAATCTGTAAATTCAATTATATCAGATTTACAAAGTGTTTTTCCGTTTATTTTATTTTCTAGTTCAGCCTTACGGTAAAGTTGAACTTTTTTTATTTCTCCAAATTTTATATCAGATTGAAAATCATTTTTATTAATTTCATAAATTGTGAAGTTTCTTGATTTATTATTTTTTAATTCATTTGTTATCATATCTAATGTGCTAATACTTAAACCATAGCTTATATCTAAAATAATAAATGGTTCATTATTAACTTCCACTACCAATCCTTGAATTAGATCATCAGCATCTACTTTTAATTTATCATAATATGTTATTTTTGTTATTGTTTTTAATTCTTCAGTTGGATATTTTTCTTTTTGATTATTTGTTTTAAAATTTTTCTTTATATCCTTGATAATTCTATCTGCTAATTCTTCTAGAGTTTCTCCATCCTCTATATAATATTCTAAATTATATATTTCTCTTTTACGTGACATCTTTTTACCTCCTATTCTATTAAATTCCATACTTCGTATAAATAATCTTTTATTTTTGTTAATATTTCTTCTTCTGTGTATATCGGCATGCAACCGAATATACCTTCTTCATCTTTTTCAAAATTGTTTTCAAGCAACTCCTCTTCCGTATATATTTTACCTTTGTAATAATACTTTTTGGTGCTACGATAATCCATTCTGTTATAAATTCTTTTATAGCAATCTTTAAAATTTTTTAAAGACTTGTATACTTTATCTAAATTTAATACTAATCCCATTTTTATTTTATCTTCTGTTTCATATACATATTTATTCATAATAACCTTCCTTTCTAATATTTGGTAGTGCATCCCAAGTTGAGATGCACTTACCTACTTTATAAAACTTTAGGTAACGAGGTGGTTAGACTTCTTATTTTGAAGTACGTAATCATCTGTTTTATAAAGTACTGGCTTAAGTTTTACTTAATTTAAACCATTCAATAACTTTATGGTACCATTATGGTAAATCTATTTCAAAAAATTCGCCATTTAATCTAATTATTTTATTAGTTGTATTTCTTATTTCTTCACTGATTTTCTTTAGTTTTTCTTTAATTTCATTTCTATCAACGTTTAATTTATATTCTAAGAAGTATGCACTTTTAGAATCTGTCATTCTTATTTTTTTATTTTCTTTACGTAAAAGAGCTTCATAATAATACTTTAACTTTAAGTTGTATTTATTTTCTACTGATGCTTCCTTCACTGTTCTTCCATCTTCTAGTCTTAGTTCATTTTCTTTTTCGAACAAAGTTCTTTTAAGGTAATTAATTTTATTTGTTAAATCTTCTACCTCCTTTAGTTTTTCTAACATTTTTTCTGTGTTATCGACAAGAATTGTGACTTTACCATTTAATTCTTCATTTACTTTATTAAATAAATAATCTTGACTACTAAATCTTATTAAATCTAGATTTTCTTCCTCCTCTCTAATTAAATTTCTTAACATTTGCATATTTGTTTTCATATTATTTCCTCCATTCGATAAATCAATTATACTAGAAAAGATGGGTAATGTGGTCGCTTTAAAAGCGACAAATTTTGGCGACATGTTTTTGGCATATCTTAGGGAAAAATTGCAAAAAAAAATACTGTTAAAGAACAGTTTTTAAAAAAGTTTCTAGCATTTCATTTACGATATACAAGTCATATATTTTTTTTTCTAAACAATATTGAATGATTAAATCAAAGTCTTGACTTTTACTTAATGCATATCCTGCACTATTTAAAAGTTTATTTGCTTCATCTAGTGATAATTTTAAAACAAAGCATAACCTTATAATAGTTTTTTTGTTTAGAATATAATCGTTGCATCTAATTTTTGAAAATAATTTTCTATCGATGCCAGCTTTTTTGTAAATCATTGAATCCTTTAGCCCACTTTTATCAATATATAAAAACAGAAGACTAGAGAAATTCGTAGATTTATGTTGATGTAAGTATTTTGTTATTTCTGTTTTCATATTACCTCCAAAAGATAACAAAATTTTTAAATGTTTTGTACCTTTTTCAATATGAATACTTAATCAACATACAGTTATCAATTCCAAAACTTTTTTGAATTGATACATCTATTATAGCACACGTATGTTTGATATACAAGTTATTTTTTTAAATAAAAAATGCAATAGTTATTTTAACCTATTACATTTTCTTATTTTTCTAGGTATATACGCGGGTAACTATAGTTACTATTTTTGTCTAGTTAATGTGTTTTGAGTTGTTAAATTATTTAAAAATTCAGTTACAACCCATTCATTTTCATAAATCATATTTATAAAATCAATAGGATTTACTACTGCTTTGAATGTTAACTTTTTGTTATGTATATCTTCAAATACTAATGTTGCATCACTTACAGTTTTTCCATGAACGATTCGATAGTTTCCGTGTGCAATACAATTTCTTATTCCATTAATTATTGATCTATTAATTAGATGTTTTTTATTTGTTTGTTCATAAGTGCATACGTTATTATATTCTGTATCACATTTTATTTTATCTTGCAATTTTATTTGTTCAGTTTGTTTTAAAGTATTTAATACTTGATTTATATTTGAAATTGCATTTTGATTGTTATTTTTAATAGCATTATTTTTGTTTTCAATCACTTTAGCAATGTTTTTTTGAATATTTGCATATTCTCTATCAGCTTTTTTCTTTTGCTCTAGATATACATCAATTGGACTTTTATCTGTTGGATATACTAATACTTTTATATTTGATAAATCTAATTTCCCGTAGTCTAGTCCATTACTTTGTGTTTGTTGATACTCAAAATCATTTTTGAATACATCATCATTTGCATATGAAAATAATGTTTGGAATAATGTTATTGCTGCATTTGCTAATTCCATAATACCGTTGGATATTTCTTTACCATCTAATTTTGTTGAGACATAATTCATGTCAACACTTTTATTTTCATAAATTGCTTTAAGCAAAATTAGATTGTTGATTGATGCCATTATTTCTTGTAAAGTATTCGTATCATCAATCATTTTTTCAATTAAAAATGCTATACATATTAATTGGCGTTCAAGTTTAACATTTTTGTAACTTGACATTAATACATCTGCTATTAAATCATAATTTATGTTAGCAATTGGTTTTCTTTCGTATGTAAAATCGTATGTATACATTGTTATTTTTTTTATTTTTTCAATAGTTTCATTGCTACTATCTTTTTTTAAAATGTCACAATATTCTTCTAATCTTTCTGTTTCTTTTTCTGTTAAATCTTTACCATCTTTTCTTTTGAACTTGATTGTTACTCTTTTTGCATTTTTACTTACAAACCTTACTTCTGATTTTGATAACAATGGCTTATCACCATTTTTTATTTTGCTAAACATAATGTTTTTACGAACAAATTCTTTTGGATTTTGTTTTTTTATAAAACTTATCATTGCATTTGTAACAAATTTTGCTAATTTGTCTATTTCAATATTAATTGTGGTACCTTTATCATCTAGAATTATTGTTATTTCTTTGTAATTACTACATATTATATAGTTTCCATGTGCAAGTTTATCTCTTAGAGTGGCCACTAAATTTGGTATTGTATCAAATACATAGTTATCTATTTTATAACCATTACTTACTTTACTTGCAATACATTTTACTGATTTTTCTAGTTCATTATTAAAAACTAGTGATTCAAAATTATGATATGATACTTTTTCTACTAATTCTTCTTTTATTGCAAGCATTATGTTGGTAATAAATCCAAGCCTTGCACAATTATAATATTTATCTTCTAAAATATAGTCAACCTTAGCATTATCATGTTGACGTTCTTCTACTATAAACATAGTGTATGCTTTTGCACCAGAATAGAGACTTTTTATTGTTTCTATTTTTTGATTATTCATTTAAAAACACCCCTTTGTATTGGGGTATATTCTATCACTTTATTATCATTTTGTCAAATTTTTCTTATCTTTATTGTATCTTTATCTGTAATTGTACCTGTTATTAGTGATGAATTGGGGTTATGTTTTAATGAATTTTCATTTACCTTTTTTTCATCATAGTTTGCATAACAATATTTACAGAAATGTTTACAGGTGTTGTATGCTCCGATATCTACCATTTCAACACAATTGCATTTATCACCTTTACGTGATTTCCAACTTTTATATTTTTTACCTGTTAAGTAGTAAGCAAGTTCATGTGATAAGCATTCTCCTTTTATGAAACCATATTCTGTTAAGTTTCTATCTTCAAAACAGGTTTGAACTGTCGTGTTATATTTTTTAGCTATGGCACTAAAGTTAGTTCCAATTTGTTCATAGTCTTTTTCTGTTAATGTTTTATATCGTAAAATATTTTTATTTTTGCAAACATTTTTATATTCATCAAGAAAAGATATTATTATTTTATTAACGTAACCATTTAATAGTGATAAGAGTTTTTCAAATGCCTTGATGTGATATTCAATAGTGTATTTGTCACTTATGAAAATTGGGTCATACCTTATTACTATGTTTTCTTTACCAATTTGTTTTGATATTTCTTTGACAGCTTCAATCACTTTCGTTTTTGAAGGGACATATGGTTCAATATCATTTTTGTATGGAGTTATTGTTACATGAAATAGAAATGGTTTTGGTATTTTATCTAAGTGGTTTACTATTGGAATTGGATTTTTAGTGCAGAATAAAATTAAATCAACATCAGAAAAATTGATTCTACTTACTAGATTAGGATTAAATGGGTTTCTTACATCAACGAAGCCTTCATCTAATCTATTTAAAAACCATTTTGTGTAAAATGCTATGATATCTGTTCTTCCACTTACAAATAAAACCATTATTTTTTCCTCATTAGTAAAAGTGGTTTATAATCAGTTTGTTCAAGGCAGATACATTTGTGATTTGGATCATCAAAGATAGGATCGATATCAGAATTATGAATGTGACCATATAGATTTATTTTATCACTTTCTACTTCTATTGGTTCATGGGTTAGAATATAATTATCAAGTAGGCATTTCTTGCGATATACATCAATAAAACCTAGTTCAAGATAATAATTTCTACCTACTTTTTTATCATGATTACCCATTATTAAATATTTTTGACCATTTAATCTATTAAAAATTTGTTTTAACTCTTCTTTAGTTCCAAAGCCAAAGTCTCCGAGATGATAAATAATGTCATCATTTGTTACAGAGTTATTCCAATTACTAATTATTGCTTCGTTCATTTCTTCGACATCTTTATATGGTCTATGGCAATATTTAATTATGTTTTTATGATTAAAATGTGTGTCTGATGTTACAAATATATTCATATTATTCCTTCTTTAGATAATATAATACACACATGTTATCATTTTGTCAATATAATGTTGTAAATTTCATTAATAAATGGACTACGTTTAGATATATTTTTATTAACTAAGAGATAGACATTGTTTTTAGTTCTGGTTAGTGCAACATAAAATAAACGACGTTCTTCAGCAAATGCTATTTTTTCTTGATACCATTTATTTTTAAATATTTCTTTTAACCAAAAGTCTCCGTAGTTTGATTTAGGAAAATTATTATCTAGACCAATTATAATTACTTCATCACTAGTTAATCCTTTTGATTTATGAATAGTCATACCATCAATGTCAATATCGTTGTAACCTGCGAATTTTATTTTTGTTTCAACCTCATCAATGAATGTTGCATCATCAAATAAAGAATCAATTATTCTATTAGTTCTGCCTAGTATTAAAATGTGACTATTTTTATTTCTTTGGTTAATTGCTAATATTAATTCTTTTAATTTTGATACTTCTTCGCCATCATCAAACATTACAAACTTTATTGGATTAGGATTTTCTTTATCAGATATTAAAACCTTTTTAATTTGTTCATCATTTTTCATGACAAAGTCACTTGAATACTTGATTAATTCTTTACTATTTCGATATGCTTTTGCAATCTTTAATATTTTGGCAGTTGGAAAATATGATAAAAAGTTATATATGTATTCAATCTTTGAACCTGTGAATGAAAATATTGATTGCCAATCATCACCTACTGCAACTACTTTAGCGTGATTTTTATTAGCAACATTTTTTGTTAAGATGTAACGATCTTCAGATATATCTTGATATTCATCAATAATTATATATTTGAAATTTAAATCTGTGTTATTATCAACATTATTTATATATAGGTTAGCATAATATATCATGTCAGCAAAATCAAATCCATAAGTTTCACTTCCATATAACTCTTTTTGATAATAGATATAAAATTCATTTATATACTTAAATTGTTTTTTACACATTTCTTTTTCTTCGATTGATACTGTTTTTTTGATATAGTTATCCACTTCTTCAATATATTTTTTTCTTTTATTTGATGATTTAATTTGATCAATAACTGAATATAATAAATCACGATATGGATACATTTGGGATGTTTCGTTGTTATCAAGTATTTGGTTGTATATTTCTATATCTGTTTTAGGTTTTAAAGTAAATCCCATTTTTGTTAGTTCACTTGCTAGTGTTTTTTCTAAATCTTCATTTTTTTGATAGTCTATTTTAATGAATTTATTATGATGTTTATAGTGGTATTCTTCTTTTAGTTTTTTTATTTTTTCATACCTATTTAGTTCATCACTTTTGTATGTTGATAAGCCAAAGTATTCAATATATACTGGTTCTCCGCCAAGATTAAGGGTAAAATCAGGTTTATAAGTTTTATTATCAGGCATTAATTTTTCATAGACTTTTTCATATACATAATCAATATTATTTTTAAACAAAAAATTTGCAATTATAGCTTCACCTTTTGATTTAACTAATTCATTGTTAATTGTATATATTACCTCACTATTTATAGATTTATCTATTCTTTCTTGTAACCATTTTGTTAAATCTGGTATTTCTTTTAATTTATCTTTTTTGTAATTTATGAAGTATTCATCAAATGTATTATATTTATTATAGTTTTTTTGAAAGTAATCACCGAATAGCCATATTTTTTTAACAGTAGTTGAATTAAATAACGAAAGTAGCTCTTTAACTGTTTCTTTATTTGGAAATATTTCTTCTTTAAAGTATTTTAAAAATATGTTGTTGCGGGTGTTATTGTCAACTACAAAACATTTGTGATTTTTAAATATTTCTCTGATATACATGAAACCTAGAGAATGAAATGTTGTTACTTTAGCGGGTATGTTAAAATCAATTACTATTCTTTTTTCTAGTTCTTCGGTAGCTTTTTTGGTAAAACTTATAGCTAGTATTTCACTGGGATTTACTTTTTTTATGTCAACAAGATATTTTATTTTTGATGCCATGGTTGTGGTTTTGCCTGTTCCTGCACCGGCGATAATTAATGAATATTCTTCATCGGTAAGTATTGCTTTTTGTTGATCTATATCAAGTTTTATATTTGAGTCAATGTCTTTATACATGTTATCAAAATAATCATGATACTTGATTAAATCATTATTTATTACTTCTTCATTATATTTATCTATATCAAAATTATATGGTAATATACTAGAATCTTCTTCATTGGTTTTGAGATATAAATACTTAGAAATATATTCTTTATTATTTAACTTTTTTATAAATTCTTCTTTCATATGTTACACCTACTTTAGTATATTATAACATAGGGATGATATTTTTTGTAGAAAAAAATCTCAGGTGTACCGAGACTTTAATCTAGTTTATATATCTTTTTAGATTTATTAATTATGCTTTTATTATTGTTGTTTTCAATATTCATTTGGTGTTTGTCAATTTAAAGCAACGGAAGGCATATCATCCATGGCTGGATCAAGTAATTCTAGCACTTCTTTAATCATATCATTCCATTGTTTTTCTATGTCTATATCATCAAATCCTTTTTTTCTTTTTCTTTCATATTATCAACTCCTTTTTTACGTATATTTTTTTTATTTTCACTAACAATTTGAACTTGAATTTTGTCAAATTTTTCTTATCTTTATTGTATATTTATCTGTAATTGTACCTGTTATTAATGATGAATTGGAGTTGTGATTTAATGTATTATTGTTTACTTTGTTTTCATCATAGTTTGCATAACAATATTTACAGAAATGTTTACAAGTGTCGTATGCACCGATGTCTACCATTTCTACACAATTGTATTTTCTTCCTTTACGAGACTTCCAACTTTTATATTTTTTACCCGTTAAGTAGTAAGCAAGTTTGTGAGATAGGCAATCTTCTTTTATGAAGCCATATTCTGTTAAGTTTCTATCCTCAAAACATGTTTGAACTGTCATATTATATTTTTTAGCAATAGCACTAAAGTTAATTCCAATTTGTTCATAGTCTTTTTCTGTTAATGTTTTATATTGTAAAATATTTTTATTTTTTAAAACATTTTTATATTCATCAAGGAATGATATTATTATTTTATTAACACAGCTATTTAATAGTGATAAGAGTTTTTCAAATGCTTTGATGTGATATTCAATTGGGTCTGCTCTCTTCAGGAGATTATCGAGTTCCGTATTATCAACATTTATAAAATACATAAAACCCTTTATTTAAAAGGGCTTATGTATATATCAGTTTATTTGTGTTTATTCAATTTTATATGTTTTTAGGTACTTTAAGCAGCTAATTACGTACCTAAAAATTATTCATTTTTATTATTCTTTTCCACTAACTTTTCTAATCTATTTTTTAATTCTTCAATATTTTTGTTTGAATCTTTAATACTTGTTTCTTTATCATTTTCCATAAATTCTTTTAATACTCTAATGGCTTCTTTTTCTAAATCTGTACCATTTTTAATATATTTCTCCATCTTATTAAATGATTCTTGTATTTCCATGTCCGCTAATTCAAACTTTCTAATTGCCTCAGGATCTTTTATAAATAAATCATATATGTTACTACTACCAAATAGCTGATCAAACAATTCTAACGATCTTTCATTATCCTTTTTAAAAACTTCATTTAATCTATTTTCATTTTTAGGTATCCTCAATTTCAATTCATCTACCTTGTTAGATAATTTATCCATCGAGTATTTAATTTTTGGTTTATTTAAAATAATCTCTTTTATTTTTGCATTATCAATCTGATTATAAACTTCACTAAAAATATCATTTATTTCTAACCTCAAATTTTCTAATATTTCAAAATCTATGTATGCAGCAAATAAAATATTATTATCTTCATCATCTTTTAACGAATGGTTTACTTGATGTCTTATAGTCTCAATTATTTTAAACAAAGTTGCTTTGTAGTTTTCTTTTTTATAATATTTATTATCGTTAGCTACAAATTCTTGATTAATTATCTTTTCAAACTCTTCATATTTTTTTGTATTGATGAAATACTCCTTAGAATCTTGAATTGCCTTAACTAAATTATATATTGAAGCACAATATAATCTATATATTCTATCTCTATCTGTAATAGTATCAATAAAGTATTCTTTGTTTTCAAAATCAAGATAAACTTTAGATAATGTGTTAGACATTGCAACAAATTCTTGTACATTTAATATTTTGCCTATTTGCTTATCAGTATATTTCATCATATCACCTTCAATAATCTTCTATTATACTGCAAAAAAAGAAGAATTAATCTTCTATTTTTAATTGACCATTCATTAATAATGGAATTATTAAATCTTTCGATTTATCAAGTTGCCTATTGATTTCATTAATATTACGTTTTAGCTTAATCATTTTGCCTAATTCAATAGAAATTAATTTCATTGTTTTTTTATCCGGAACAGGAATATACATTTTTAGAATGTCATCTTGTCTAATACCCTTAAATATACTTCCGGTTGATTTGTTTGTTAGCTTTTTCACTATTGCTGGATGTTTAAACATTAAATATAAGTATTCAGATGTAACTACATCATGATTAGGTCTAATAGCAAAAACTGATTCATTAATATCCCAACCTTTTGGTTTTTCATCAATTAAATAACATCTTCCTAGTGGACAAATACTAGCAAATAAAATATCACCTTTTGAAATATCTGATCTGGAATGAACTATTTTTAAAGCTTCTTCATCTATTACATCACAATTATCAAAATCAATACTGTCATCAACACTTAGATTCTTAACTGTTATATATTTAATATTTCCTTTTCCTAATTTGAAATGACTTCTAGGATTTAACCCAGTTGATATTTTAGTAATGCAATCTTTTATTTGTTTTACTTCCCAATTGCTTGGAATTTCTTGTTTTAAAATATCATTATATACCATTTCGACATTATTACTAACAAACTTTATATTATTTATAGAGCTTATAAAATCCTTAATATTTGTACTATTATCCATAGAAATTTCCTTTATATTATTCTTAATGGGCTCAAATTTTTCTATGAATTGTTCTTTGGTATAAACACCTGTATCAAACTGAACATCAAAGTACTGACCAGCATTAAAGAAACATCTATTATTTTTTATGGCGTCATTCTTTACAGAAACCGAAATATTGTCAATAATTTCTACATTATTAAAAATATCTATAATTCTTGCTTGCTCTTCAGATTTTAAAATTGTCTTTTTTATTTTTCCAACCTTTTCACTAGTTCCTAAAGATGTAGCATCCATCAAAATGCAATTATCATCTTTCTTATTTTTATCAATAAACATAATCGATACATTAGTACCCGTTGTTGCAAATATATTGGAAGGCATTGAAATAACACCTCTAAGCCAATTATTATTAATTATTTTTTCTCTTATTCTGTACTCAATTCCATTCTTTGCTGTTAAGAATCCTGTTGGAACAACTATTGCAGCTTTACCTTCAGCTTTTAAAGAATAGATTATATGTTGAATAAATAATAAGTATATTGCCATCGAATCAACTTTCTCATTTGGAATATTTGGAACACCTGCAAAGAATCTATCAGAGTATTTATCATCCTCTAATTTATCTCTATAATCACTAAAATCTGTTTTAAATGGAGGATTGCTAACTATATAATCAA